>DATHIG010000576.1:0-2086 GCA_035490035.1 Actinomycetes bacterium | reverse complement strand
AAGGCTGCCGGCACGTCGTCGAGGTCGTCGGCCGTCCACGGCTGCTCGGTGCCCTCTACGGCCTCATACCCGGCGGCCCGGGCCTGCACCACGTCCTGCACCCTGGGCCAGTCGTCGGCGCCGGCCAGCTCCCGCCGTTCCAGCCGGGACAAGGGAAGGAGACCAGCTGATGGCGAGCATCGCGAAACGCGCTGACGGCCGCTACCGGGCCCGTTACCGGTGTCCCGCGTCAAGTAGTTGGCAGGTTTCGAGCGATCTCAAAGTTGGGGATCGCGGGGTCGGCGAGGCCGAGGTGGACATCGATGGGTCGGTTCCAGGCCAGCGCCTCGTGCGGTCGCACCGTGTTGAACTCGATACGGAATTGCTCGGCGTGCTGGGCCAGCCAGAGGCCGTCGGTGATCTCCTCTCGGTAGAGATGCTCGTATTTCAGGGTGCCGAAGGCGCGCTCGCGGACGCCGTTCTGCCCGGGAGATTTGATCTTCGTGCGAACGTGGGCAAGCTCGGGTCGGGCATCGATGAAGCGGGCGAACCGATCGGACCTGAACGGGCCGCCGTTGTCGGTGACCACGACGACCGGGCGGATCTCGCCGGTGCCCTGGTTCGTGATCTGCTCCAGCAACGGAACCCCGGCGAGGGTCTCGGCCTCGACGATGGCCAGCTCGACCGCGGCGATCGCGTCGTACTGGTTCGCGGTCGGGCTGATGTGCCAGCCGAACTCGTACTTCGACCGGTAGTCCGCACACCCGGCGATTCTCCAGGTGCCACCGGTAGTCGTGTCGAACTCGGAGAAGTCCAGCTGCCACACCTGGTTCGGCGCGTCCGGCGGGACCAGGAACGCAGCCTTGCGGGCGGCGGCCAGCTGCCGCCGTTCCCGGGTGTAGTCGACTGGTTGGCACAGGTCACGGCGGCGCAGCACCCGCAGCACCGTGGAGGCCGACACCTGCTCGCCGTCGTAGCGGGTCATCGCCCACACCTTGCGGTGCCCCCACGCCGTGTGCGCCTCGGCGTGCTTGACCACCAACGGCTCGACCCGCTGCGCCACCGGCGCCGGCCACGGCCCCTTCGGCGGGTCGCCGGCACCGGCCTTGGCCTGCCACCGCCGCCAGGTCCGTACGGGCATGTCGATCAGCGTGCAGAACCTCGCGGTCGACATGCCCGCCTCGACGCGGATCACCTCGAGGTCCTCGAAGGGCCCAGCCGGTACTCGGCTGACTTCTTCCACACCCGCAGCTCGACATGCGCCTCACCCAGCGCCGCCTTGAGGTCCTCGACCTCGGCGAGCAAGCCTCGCTCGGCGGCGTTCGGACCGGCCCTGCCGCCGGCCTCCACACCTGCCGCACCGGCCTCGACGAACTGTCGCTTCCAGTTGCCGACCGTGGTCTCGGACACCTTGGCGCGGCGGGCGGCCTCGGCACAGGTCAGCTCACCGGCCAGGATCGACAACACGATCCGGACCTTGTCCTGCACGGGCATCGCGGGAGGACGGGACATGATCAGACTCCTACGGATCAGGGTCAACTATCAACCCCTGCCAGGAATCCTGACGCGGAACATGCGCACCATCGCCGTCCGCGTCGCTGCACTCAACACCGAGATCACCGCACTCGACACGCAACTCGGCGATCTGGTGACCGCCGCGGCTCCCCGCACGTTGGCCCTCCTCGGAGTGGGCACCGAGCACGCCGCGCAACTGCTCATCACCGCAGGCGGCAACCCCGAACGGCTGCGATCAGAAGCCGCATTCGCCGCACTCTGCGCGGCCAGTCCGATCCCCGCCAGCAGCGGCAAGACCAACCGCCACCGGCTCAACCCCGCCGGTGACCGGGAAGCCAACCGCGCCCTCTACATGATCACCCTGGTGCGTCTGCGCTACTGCCCCGACACCCAGGCCTACATACAGCGACGCCTCACAGAGGGGCTCTCGAAGCGAGAAGCAATCCGCTGCGTCAAACGTTATGTCGCCCGCCAGACCTACCACACGATCCGCGCAGACCTCGCCACGACAGCCCTTGACGATCTATAGGACCATTACAGAGCACGACGGTAGCCGCCGGGTCCGCGAGATCGTGTCCGTGCCCGGGCGGGT
>DATHIG010000575.1:0-11498 GCA_035490035.1 Actinomycetes bacterium | reverse complement strand
GAAGGAGGACTCGGGGAGGCGGACGGTGATGCGGTCCACCGCGACCGGCCGGTGCGTCTCGGCGTCGAAGTAGAGGACCTCGGCATCGGCCGGGGGCGGGTCCTCGGCCCGGAAGTTGTCGGGGCCGCCTGCGCCGGTTGTCCCGGTCATCAGGGTCCGGGTGCCGTTGACCACCTCGGTGCCGAAGCGATGCAGGTGGCCCTCGAGCACGGTGGCCACGTGGCCGCGGGCGTAGGCGGCCAGCCGCCCGTCGTGGACCAGCAGCACGTGCGGTCGGACGGCCTGGCGTTCGATGGCGTCGGCCACGGCGACGCTCCGCTGGACCTTGAGCTGTTCGAACTGCTCCACCTGCTGGCCCTTGCCAGGGGTGAAGGTCGGGTCGGCGACCCCGAAGAACCGGATCCCCTCGACCTCGGCGCCCGTGCCATCCAGCACGCGGGCGTTCTTGTTGGCGGCCACGGCGTCGACCATGTCGGCGTCGTCATGGTTGCCCTTGACGAACAGGTAGGGGATGTCGAAGCGGGCGATGTTGGCGGCGATCTCCGGCTCCCGCGGCAGCCCCCAGGTGCCCATGTCGCCGCAGTCGACCACCGCGGCCACGTCGAACTGGTCGGCCAGCCGCTCGGCCAGGTCGAACCCGGCCGGGTTCAGGTGCATGTCGGAGACGTGCAGGACCCGGACGGTGCCGTTGCTGTGGAGATCGCCGATCGGGTTGGCAAGGGCGGCGTAGGCGCGGTCCAGGTTGTGGCCGATCAGGACCATCTCCTCGCGCAGGGTGCGCAGCCGGTGGAGGCCGGTCCTGACGTCGCCGATCAGGGCGGGAGCGTATTCGAGGGCGCCCTCGTAGCGTGGCTCGCGGAAGGCGCCGACGTCGTAGGTGAGCAGGGCCGGCCCGAGCAGCACAGCGGTGGCCAGGACGCCGCCGATCCCGCAGCGCACCAGCCGCCGCCGTGTCCGCCTTGGGAACAGCACCACCGCGGCCAGCCCGCCGGCGAGGCCGAGGCCGGCGATCCGGAGGACGAATCCGCTGGCCGCCCGCCGGGCCTGCCGCTCCAGCGGGCCGAGGGTGGCTTCCAGCTCGGCCAGCCGGGGGCCGCCGGGGTCGGGACCGGGGCTGCCCTCCAGCAGCCGCCCGAGGCGGGGCACGTCGACGTCGTCGATGGTGGCCCTGAAGGCCAGCGGGCCGCGGTGGGTGCGGGCCGAGACCGACCCGAACGGGGGCGCGGCCAGCCGGCTGGACCCGGTCAGGGCCGGCCCGGCGGACAGCCGCAGGGTGGCTGGGCCGACGGTGACCTCCTGGTGGGCCAGGAAGGTGACCGCCAGCAGCGCCCCGACCGCCCCGGCGAGCAGTGGCAGCGCCCAGGGGGCGAGGCGGGAGGCGAAGGCGTTCAGGGAGGCACGGGTGGGGCGGCGGAGCGTCAGGCGGGGACGGCGTCGGCCTCCAGGCTCAGGAACGGCTCCCAGCCAGGTTCGATGCGGCCGACGGCGATCACGATCCAAAGCGTCTCCTTGGGCGCCCGTGGCTCTCGCCGTAGGCGGAAGCCCGCCTCGTGGGGCAGGCGGTCCTCCTTCTGGCCGTTGCAGCGGCGGCAGGCGGCGACCACGTTCTCCCAGACGTGCAGGCCACCCCGGGAGCGCGGCACGACATGGTCGACGTTCTCGGCTCGCTGGCCGCAGTACTGGCAGGTGTGGTCATCGCGTACGAACACCGCTCGACGGGAGAGCCCGGCCCGGGCTCGGAAGGGCACCTTCACAAAGTACCGGAGCCGGATGACGCTGGGGGCCGTCACTTGAAGCGTTGCGCCGCGGACCAGTCCGCTGCCCGGTACCAGCACGTCGGCCTTCTCCTTGAGCACCAGCACCACCGCCCGGCGTACCGGGACCACGCAGATCGGCTGGTAGGACGCGTTGAGGACGAGCGCTCGCTCCACCATGCCCTCCCGTGGCGATGTGTGGGGCCGCTCAGCAGTATAACGGTGGAGGTCAGCCTTCCTGGGGCGCGTCGGGGATCAGCACCCGGAACGAGGAGCCGCCGCCAGGCCGCTCCTCGACCCAGGCCCGGCCGCCGTGCAGCTCGGCGAAGCGGGCGACCAGGGTCAGCCCGATGCCGACCCCCGGGGCGTGGGTCGGGGTGCCCGGGCCCTGCCGGAACGGCTCGAACACGGTGTCGCGCAGCTCGGCCGGGACGCCGGCGCCGGCGTCCTCGACCGCCAGCAGCACCCCGTCCCCGCCGGCCGGGCGCTGCACCCTGACCCAGACGGGCGTGTCCGGCGGGGTGTGCCTGGCCGCGTTGGCCAGCAGGTTCTCGATGATCCGCTCGACCTTGCCCGGGTCGAGGCAGACGGTCAGGGGCTCCGCGGCCACCTGGGGCCGGCGGCCGTTGAGCAGGCCCCAGTCGTCGGCGATCCGGGCGGCGAGGGCGGCGACGTCGGTCGGGCGGCGCTTTGGGGCGACGATCCCGTGGGTCAGCCGGTCCAGGTCGAGCAGGTCGTTGAGCAGCCGGTCGAGCTTGCGGGCGTTGGCCACCAGCCGGGTGTACAGGTCGGTGCGGTCGCCGTCGGCAAGGATGTCGGCCTTGTGCTGGAGGGTCAGGCCGATGCCGACGATCGCGGCCAGGGGGGTGCGCAGCTCATGGGAGACGGCGTCGAGGAAGGTGTTCTTCATCTGGTCGAGGGCCCGCAGCCGCTGGGCGACATCGCGCTCGCGCTCCAGGGCCCGCTTGGTGTCGGTGATGTCGACGGCCACGCCCTGCCAGAACAGCGGCTCGCCGGCGTCGTCACGCACGATCACACACTGGTCGCGGAGCCACCTGACCTCGCCGGCCTTGGTGAAGCAGCGGTACTCCATGCGAAACGGCTCGCCGGTCTGCTCGCAGCGGGCCTCCTCGGCCAGGACCCGCTCCAGGTCGTCGGGATGAACGGTGGTCTTCCAGAAGTTCCGCTCGCTCGCCTCCTCCGGTGCGTAGCCCAGCAGCGGTTCGACCTGGCGGTTGACGTACTGGCGGGAGCCGCCGACCTGGAACTCCTCGCTGTAGACGATCGCGGGGATCTCCTCGACCAGCGTCCGGTAGCGGCGCTCGGCCGCCCGCAGCTGCTCCTCGGCCCGGGTGCGCTCGGCCAGCTCCTGCTGGGCGGCGGCGTACAGGCGGGCGTTGTCGAGCGCGATCGAGGCCACCTCGGCGAACCGGCTGACCTGGTCGACCTCGCTCTCGCTGAAGGTCCGGCCGGACTGGGAGAAGCTGAGGCCGATCACGCCGGTGACCGTCCCGCCGGCCACCAGAGGCACCCCGAGCACCGCCCGGAAGTCGGGGCCGGCGGCCTGGGGCACCCGCCCCTCCCAGCGGCTGTAGTCGGGGATGGCCAGCGGGGCGCCGGTCTCCCAGACCCTGCCCGACAGCCCCTCCCCTTTCAGCATGCGCAGCCCGACCAGGCCGTTGTAGGCGCCGGTGCCGACCCGCAGGACCATCTCCCCCGTCTCGGGCTCGATCAGGCAGATGTAGCCGTTGGGGGTGCCGACCACCTGGCCGGCCCAGGCGACGATCCGCTCCAGCAGACCGCCGGCGGCCAGGTGGTCGCCGTCGACCCTCGCCTCCGCCCGCTCCACCTCAGCGCTCATGGTCGCTGCCCAGCTCCCGCTCCAGGGCCCCTCCGAACTGCTCCACCGCCGATTGATCGTAGAGCGCGAACACGACGGTGCGGACCGAGGTGGGCCCGGCGGCGTGCGCACGCACGGCCGCGCCCATGGCGGCGGCCGCCGCCTCCATGCCGACACCGCCGACCCCGGTGCCGAGGGCGGGCAGGGCGACGCTGGCCAGGTCCTCGGCGGCGGCCAGGCGCAGGGCGGCGGCGGTGGCGCCGCCGACCGCCTCGGCGCTGGCCGGCCGGCCGGGGGCCATGGCGGCGGCGTGCAGGATCGCCTTGACCCCGCGCTCGCCGAGCCGGCCGGGACCGGTCCGCACCGCGTCCCCGACCGGCCAGGGCGCCTGCGCGACCGCCTCGGCCTCGACCTGGTCGCCGGCCGCCCGCCGGATGGCTCCGGCGACGCCGGAGCCGAGCCAGCCCTGGTTGTTGGCCGCGTTGACGACCGCGTCCACGTCAGCGGTGGTGATGTCGCCCTGCCATACCCAGACGTCGGTCGCCCCGCAGCGGGCCACCTTGCGTCCCCGCTCGCGAAGCTCGTCCACCGTCTCCTCCGACTGCAGTACGTTGGTCCCGACACCGTACCCCGGGGGGCGCATGGCGGCGACAGGCAACCTCAAGGCGCGGGCGGCGGCAACCGCCGGCCGCCTGCGCGAGCGCCACCGCTGGATCGACGTCGCCGCTCGCGGCTTCGGGCGCTACCCGCGCACCGAGGGGTCGGTGTCGGCCGTGAACGTCGCCTACGCCGCCTTCTTCTCCGTGTTCCCGCTGATGTTCGCCGCCGTCGGCGTGTTCGGCCTGGTCCTGCGGGGCAACCTGGAGCTGCGGGACCGCCTGGTCCGGGCGGCCGGCGAGAACCTGCCGCCTCAGCTCGAGTCGCCGGTCACCCAGAGCATCGCCAGCGCCCAGACCAGCGCCCGCACCTCCCTTGGGATCGGGCTGGGGCTGCTGCTCTACAGCGGCACCGGCATGGTGGTCGCCCTTGAGCGCGGGCTCAGCCGGGCCTTCGGTCTGGAGCGGGCCGGCACCTTCGTCAAGCAGCGCGCCCGCGCCCTCGGCTGGCTGGCCAGCGTCGGCGTGCTGCTCGGCGTCTCGGTCGCGGCCGCCGGCGTCGTTGGCGGGGCCGGGGGGAGGGTACTGGAGGCGTTCGGGGTGACCGGCGTCCCGGCCAGGGTGTCCGGCGTGGTGGTCGGCCTGCTGGTCAGCTTCGTGCTCGACGTGGTGCTGTTCACCCTGACCTTCGTGCTGCTGCCCAACCGGGCCCTGCGGCCACGCCAGGTCCTGCCAGGGGCGATCCTGTGCGCGGTCTGGTGGGGCCTGCTGAAGAACTTCGGCGCCCTGTATGTCGGCCGCACCATCCAGAACGCCGGCGAGGTGTTCGGCCAGCTCGCCATCGTGGTCGGCCTGCTGGTGTTCATCAATCTGGCCGCCCAGCTGCTCATGCTGACCGCCAGCATCCAGGCCGAGCTGGTCCTCGGCCCGCCCGGGGCCGCGGCCCCCACCGTCGGCCTGGTCGAGGCCGCCCGCGGCCACCCCCCGGAGGGGCCCGGCGCCGCCGAGCCCGGCTCCCGGCGGCGGATCGGTCGCGTCGCCGGCGCCGCCGTGCTGGCCTGGCTGCTGCTGCGCCGCCGGCGGGCTAGCGGTACAGGGCGTGCAGCCAGAGGTCGGCCAGGGTCTCAACGGTGAGGTCGCGGTCCAGGGGATCCTTGCGGACGGCGCGCAGGAACATGGTCTGCTCGGCCATGGCGGCCAGGGCGGTGGCGGCGGTCAGGGGGTCGACCGGGCGGGTCACGCCCTGGGCGGCCGCCCGCTCGATGTTGCGGGCGATGCGGGCCACGAACTGGCGGCGGACCTCGTCGAGCACCTGGCCGAGCTCCGGGTCCTGGATCGACGCCTCGGTCCACAGGGCGATCAGGTCGGCGTCGCGGTCGTAGAGGTCGGAGAGGCCGCCAAGCACCTCGACCAGGCTGGCCCTGACGTCCCCGGGACGCCACGGCTGGCCGGCCAGCTCGACCAGGGTGGCCGCGTTCTCGTGGATGAGGGCGGCCAAGGCGGCCCGCTTGTTCTTGAAGTAGGCGTAGAAGGTGCCGTGGCCGACCCCGGCCCTGGCCACGATGTCCTCGACCCGGGCGCGACCGTAGCCCAGGTCGGCGAAGGCCTGCCTGGCCGCGGCGAGCAGCCTGGCTCTGGTCTCGGTGGCGGTTGGCACGGGCGAAGGATAGAACCGAATCGCAACCTTCTCACGTCTTCGTTCTCAGTCGCGCCTACAATCGATGTGCTCAGGTGCCCCAGGAAAGGAGCCCGCTCGGGTGGCCACGACGCGCCCCGACACGGGCGGCATGGACCAAGTCGCCGCCTCGTACGACAAGATCCGGGCCAACATCGAGCGGGTCATCGAGGGCAAGACCGAGGTGGTCCGCCTCGCGCTCATCGCCCTGCTGGCCGAGGGACATCTGCTGATCGAGGACGTCCCCGGCGTCGGCAAGACGATGCTGGCCAAGGCACTCGCCCGCTCCATCGACTGCTCGGTCCGCCGCATCCAGTTCACCCCCGACCTGCTGCCCTCCGACATCACCGGGGTCAGCGTCTTCAACCAGGAGCGGGGCGACTTCGAGTTCAAGCCGGGCACGATCTTCGCCAACATCGTCCTCGGCGACGAGATCAACCGGGCCTCGCCCAAGACCCAGGCCGCCCTGCTCGAGTCCATGGAGGAGCGCCAGGTCACCGTGGACGGGATCACCTACCAGCTCGGGGTGCCGTTCCTGGTCGTCGCCACCCAGAACCCGATCGAGCACGAGGGCACCTATCCCCTGCCCGAGGCCCAGCGCGACCGGTTCATGCTCGAGCTGAACATCGGCTACCCGACCAGGCAGGCCGAGATCGAGATCCTCGAGACGCACGGCAGGACCACCACCCCGCTCAACGACCTGCAGCCGGTGGCCGACGCGCCGACCGTCGCCGAGATGATCGAGGAA
Source organism: Actinomycetes bacterium (assembly GCA_035490035.1). Classification (GTDB taxonomy): domain Bacteria; phylum Actinomycetota; class CALGFH01; order CALGFH01; family CALGFH01; genus CALGFH01. The sequence continues at coordinate 4,885 of DATHIG010000575.1, read as the reverse complement.
TGCAAGACGGTGCACGTCGCCGACACCCTCAAGCGCTACATCATCGACCTGGTCAGGGCGACCCGCGACCACGCCGACCTGGCTCTGGGGGGCAGCCCGAGAGCCGCCCTTGCCCTGCTGCGGGCCACCAGGGCCGCCGCCGCCGTTTCGGGACGCGACTATGTCGTCCCCGACGACGTCAAGGAGCTGGTCAACCCGGTGCTGGCCCACCGGCTGATCACCGCCCCCGAGGCCCAGATGATCGGCCGGACCCCCGCCGACGTGCTGGCCGACATCGTGGACTATGTCCCCATCCCGATCCGCGGCCGGGGACAGAACTGAGGGTGGTGCTCGACCTGATCAACGACGAGGTCTCCATCCCGCTCCGCGGCCGGGACGAAATTAGGTGCTGAGGGCCTTCACCCCCAGGGCGCTCGGGTTCGCGGCTTCGGCGGCGGCGCTCTACGTCGCCGGCCGCCTGACCGGCGTGGCCGAGCTCTTCATGCTCGCCGTGGCCACCCTGGCGCTCCCGGTCGGGGCGCTGCTGGTGGTCACCTGGGGCAACTACCGGCTGGCGTCCAGCCGCTCGGTGCGCCCGGTGCGGACCTCGGTCGGCAACCGGATCGCCGTCACCGTCCGGCTCGACAACCCGACCCGGCTGGAGACGGGTGTGCTGCTGCTCGAGGACCGGCTGCCCTACCAGCTCGGCCCTGGGGCCCGCTTCGTGGTCCCCGGCATCCCCGGCGGCGACCGGGAGCTGCTCCACTACGATCTGCGGGCCGCGGCAAGGGGCCGCTACTCGATCGGCCCGCTGGCCGTCCGCCTGGCCGACCCGTTCGGGCTGGCCCAGGTCACCTCGGAGCTCGCCGGCACCTCCGACGTGATCGTCCACCCGCGGGTCGAGCCGCTGACCGCCCCCGGCCTTGGTGGGGAGCTGGCCAGCTCGGCCGCGACCAGGGTCCGCTACCTGTTCAGCCAGGGCGACGAGTTCTACACCACCCGCGAGTACCGGGACGGCGACGACCTGCGCAAGGTCCACTGGCGGTCGTCGGCCAAGCGCGGCCAGCTCATGATCCGCCAGGAGGAACGCCCCTGGCAGGCCAGGGCCGTGATCGCCATCGACCTGCGCCTGGCCGCCCACCGCGGCCAGGGCGGCCGGGCCTCGTTCGAGCGGGCCATCTCGGCCGCAGCCTCGATCGCCATGCGGCTCGGCCGCTCCGGCTACGACCTGGCGCTGGTGGCCGACGACGGTAGCCAGGTTCGGCCGGCCGGCCTGGCCGACCAGGCCACCGCCGTGCTCGACTTCCTGGCCAGCGTCGAGCCGACCTCGACGCCGTCGCTGGTGCCGATGGCCAACCGGCTGGCCAGGACGGCCGGCGAGGGGCTGCTGGTGGCCGTGCTCGGCGTGCCGTCCTCGGACGAGGCGGCCGCCCTGGCCCGCTGCCGGCTCGGCTTCGGCGGCGCCCTCGGCCTGCTGGTCCGCACCGACAGCTGGCTGGGGCTGGCCGCCCGCGAAGTGGCCGCCGCCGACGCCCAGGCCGCCGGCATCGCCACCCTGCTGGACCGGGCAGGGTGGCGGACCGCGATGCTCTCCCGGACCCAACCACTGGATGACCCGTGGCGACGACTGACAGCCCCCCTGGGGCGCGCAACACTGACTACGCACAGGCCCTAGCGCTGGCCGGCCTGCTGGCCGGCGCCTCCCTGTCGCTCAGCCGGCTCTACGTCGGCAACCGCTGGCTGCTGCCGACCTGGCTGACCATGGCGGCCGCCCTCGGGCTGGCCGCGCTGCTGCGCCGCCTCGGCCTCGGCCAGCTGCTGTCGCTGGCCGCCATGGCGGCCGGCTTCGTGGTGGTCGCGGGGATCCTGCTGTTCCCGCACACCCTGCTGGTGATCGTCCCGACAGCGGAGACCCTGAGCGAGATGGCCAGGGCGGCCTCAACGGCGCTGACCGCGGTGAGCGAGCAGGCCGCGCCGGTCGCGGTGACGGCCGAGTTCGTCCTGCTCACCTGCGCCGGCGCCTGGGCGGTGACCACCGCCGCCGACGGGCTCGCCTTCCGGGCCCGCCAGCCGCTGCTGGCCCTGATCCCGGCGCTGGGCCTGTTCGTCTTCCCGGCGGTGGTCAAGCCGGCCAGCCCGGCCTGGTACACCACCTGGTTCCTGCTCGGCGCCGCCGGGCTGCTGCTGTTCGAGGGCAGGGCGCGGCTGGCCACCTGGGGTCGCTGGGTGTCGAGCGCGCGCAGCCGGCCGGGTGTCGGCTGGCGGCTGCCGCTCACCCCGGCCGCCTCGACCGGACGCTGGCTCGCCCTCGGCGCCGGGCTGCTCGCCCTCACCGTTCCCGGGCTGCTGCCGGGCTACGGCCAGCAGGCGGTGCTCGACTTCAGAGAGGGTGCAGGCTCCGACACCGGCGTGGCCCTCAACCCGTTCATCTCGCTGCGAACCCGCCTGACCAGCCAGGAAGACGTCCCCATGTTCAAGGCGAGAACGACCCGGCGCGAACGCTGGCGGCTGATGGTCTACGACCGCTTCGACGGGACCGACTTCGCCCCCTCCCGCGAGCCACGGTCCGGCCTAGCCCCCTTCCGGGGCCAGATCACCGGTGAGCAGGACCCTGACCTGCCGGTCGACCAGGTCAGCCAGTCGATCGAGATCCAGGAGCTCGGCTCGTTCTGGCTGCCGGCGGTCACCGCTCCGGTCCAGGTCGAGGCCGGCCGGCGGGTGCTGGCCAACCAGACCTTCGCCAGCCTGACCATCAACCAGCGGCTCAGGAAGGGCTTCGAGTACACGGTCATCTCCCAGGTCCCCCGGGTGGAGGCGGCCGACCTGGCCGGGCCGGTCGACTACCGGACCCATCTCGAGATCCAGCCGTATCTGCAGACCGGCACCCTCGACCCGGCCGTCCGCCAGCAGGCCGACACGGTGGTCGAGGGGAGGAACGCCGACACGCCCTTCAAGAAGGCCCTGGCCATCCAGGACTACCTGCGGGAGAACTTCCGCTACAACCTCAACGTGCCCGCCCTCTCGGCCGGCGGCAACCAGCTGCGGCGCTTCCTGACCGAGGTGCGGGAGGGCTACTGCGAGCAGTTCGCCATCGCCATGGCCATGATGGCCCGCCAGGTCGGCGTTCCCTCCCGGGTGGCCGTCGGCTTCACCTCCGGTGAGGTGATCGACAACGACTACCTGCAGGTCACCACCCACGACGCCCACGCCTGGCCCGAGCTGTGGTTCCCCGATGCCGGCTGGGTGCCGTTCGAGCCGACCCCGCGGGCCGACGGCACGGTGGCGGTGCCCGTCTACACCACCCCCAGCGGCCGGCTGCTCACCGGCGAGGCGGGCCCGGGCAACCAGCCGGCCAACCCCACCCCGACCCCGACCACCCCCACGCAGCGGGTGATTCCGCCTGAGCCCAACGCCGCCGACGACCCGGCCGCCGGGAGCCAGTCGGGCAACGGGTGGCTGCGGCGCCCGGTCGTCCAGGCCGGGCTGGCCGTCCTGCTGCTGGTGGCGCTGGTCCCCGGCGTCAAGTGGGCCCGCAACGGCCTGGCCAGGCGCCGGGCCGGGCACCGGCCGCGCGACGCCGTCGCCGAGTCCTACACCGAGGTGACCAGCTGGGCCCGTGACGCCGGCATCGGCCGGCGGCGCGCCGAGACGCCGGCAGCCTACGCCCGGCGGCTCAGCGACGATTTCGCGGGCGACGCCGACCCGCTGGTCGAGCTGACCGGGCTGTTCGAGCGGGCGGAGTACGCCGCCGCCGAGCCGGAGAGCGACCAGGCCCACCGGGCCAGGCGGCTGGCCAGGACGGCCAGGTCCCGGCTGTCGGGCCGGCTCGGCTGGCGCCGGCGGCTGGTCGCCGCGGTCAGCCCCCGCAGCCTGTTCGCGCCCCGGCCGGTCGCCCGCCACTAGCTCGCCGCGCCGCTCAGCCCTCGGAGGCCAGGCTGGTCCCGCCGCCACAGGTCGCGGAGGGCGTGAAGCGGAGGTCCAGGCGGGTCAGGGAGGGCCCTGGCCGCCGCGCTCCTCCCATCGCGAGCGCCAGCGGTCGGTCATCCGCCCCCACCAGGCATCCAGGCCGCCCTTGGGGTTGCCGGTGCGGCGCGGGCCAGCCGGCGGCGCCGGGGCCGGGGCGGCGGCGCCGGTGCCGTCGACCGGGCGTTCCACCGTGGCCCGGCGGCGCATCGTCCGCACGAACACGAACACCGAGGCCAGCATGATGACGAAGCCGGCGACGCCGACGGCGACGTTCTGGACGAACCCGGCAACGAGCACGACCAGGCCGATGATGAACCCGGCGACGGCCAGCTTGAGGCGGCGGGCCAGGTGGGCACGGAACGAGGAGCCCACCTGATGGGCGAACTTGGGATCCTCTTCGAGCAACCGCCGCTCGATCTCGGCCAGGATGCGTTGCTCGTGCTCAGACAGCGGCATGTGAGGCTCCGGCCAGGGTCGTACGGTGGTGTTTCTGCGAGTGTACCCGGGCACTACCCCCTCAACAACAGACCTGAGGCCCAGCCGGCAACTCCAATTTCCCCGCCGCCCGAGGCGGGAGCGCGGCCCAGCGCACCTGCCTGCGATCAGTGGTCGTCGTCGGGCGGGAGGAGGGGGTCGCGGCGGGGGCGGGGCATCTGGCGGGCTTCCCGGTAGGCCTCGGCCGGGCGGTCGCCGGTGAGGGAGGCCAGGTCGATCGACTCCTCGCCGAACCGGGCCCTGACCGCGTCGGCGGCCCGCACCGCCGCCTCCCAGCCGGGACGCTCCGGTCCGAGCCGGAGCTGCAGCGGCGCGCCGGCCGGTTGCAGGTTGCTGACGGTGACGCCGACCAGCCGCACCGGGGCCCAGCCGAGCTGGAGCCGGACCAGCAGGTCGCCGGCGACCTCGTGCAGCTCGGTGTCGGTGTCGGTGGCCGCCGGCAGGG
>DATHIG010000574.1:0-2555 GCA_035490035.1 Actinomycetes bacterium | reverse complement strand
CCGCCCAGCGCCGGGATGATCTTGTGCTCGATCAGGCTGCGGTAGCCGAGCATGGTGCGCTCGGCGATCTCGCCCTTGCGGGGTCGCCATTCGCTCCAGGCGTCCAGCAGCTCGGCCACGGTCTTGTTGCCGGCGGCCCGGTGCTGGCCGGTCCCGGCCTCCCGGATCAGCCGGGCTTCGAGCTGGCGGGCCTCCGCTCTGGTCCTGGCCGTGCCGGTCTTCTGACGCTTCTTGCCGGTGAGTGGGTCGCGGCCGGTGTAGACGACGACCCACCAGCTGTTGCCGCGCTTCTTGATCACCCGCGGATGCCTCCTGCGGCCAGGTTTCGGCCACAAGGATGATCATGGAGGCAAGCAAGGCAAGCCGCTGGAGAGCGCTATATGTGCTGTGAGCTGCTGGTTCGTGGAGCCCGAGGTCGGATTCGAACCGACGACCTTCCGATTACGAGTCGGATGCGCTACCACTACGCCACTCGGGCCGGGCGTTGCGCCGAACTGGTCGGCGCGATGCCGGAGTGTACCGAAGCGGGTTGAGGGCGGGCCAGGGAGAACGGGCATCGGTGGTCGGCCTGGCTCGGGGGCCTGGGCCTTGGTGGAGACGGCGTCGTCGAGGCCTACGCCGACCGGGACGCTGGACCCGAACAGCGAGGTTCGCTCGCGGCCAGGGGACACCAGCTCCTCGGCCCAGGGCGGCTCCCACGCTATCGGAGGCGCGACTGTCGTCAGCGGCGAATGACCAGGCGGTTGATGGGGATGGCAGGGCCGCGCAGGGCGGCCTGGACGGAGAGGAAGGCGGCTTCCAGGGTGAGCAGGGGGGCGGCGCCGATGGAGAGGCGGCGGTCGGCCTCCTCGAGCGCTCCGGCAGCGCGGATGGCGGTGGCCGGGTCGATCCCGGCGGCCAGTCGGGCAAAGGTGGCCGCCTTGTCGGGATGGACCAGGGGGACCGCCGCGGCCAGGTTCGCGGCGGCCTCGGGGGCTTCGGGGTTCGACCCGTGGTGGGCGAGGAGGGCGAGGTCGCGGTAGGCGCCGAGGAGGTCGGCGAGCGCTTCGCGGATGGCGTCGAAGCGGGCTCGGCGGAGCTCGCGGCGGTGGCGGACTTCGAGGCGTTTGCGGAGGGCTCCGGTCCCGCGGCCGGTGCCGAAGGCCTCGTCGAGCTCGGCGAGCTCGCGTTCCTGGCGGATCTTGGCGGCGGCGACGACCTCGTCGGCGAGGGCGCCGACCGTGGCGGCGGCGGAGAGGGCGTCGGAAGGCTGGCCGGTGACCAGCCGCTCGGCCAGGTCGAGGACGGTGGAGCGGCGGGTGCGGGTGGGCTCGTCGGTGAGCAGCGACCTGGCTCTGGCGAGGCGGCCGTGGCCGGCGGCGGCCGCCCAGGCGGTCTGCTCCGGGTCGAGGCCGAGGTCGCTGGAAAGGGCGGCGGTCAGCTCGGCCACGGAGAGACTCACGAACGGGAGCGTGCGAGCCCGGGAGGGGACGGTGCCGACCAGGGCTTCGACGCTGCGGGCGACCAGGACGAACACCACCGCGGGGGGCGGCTCCTCGAGCACCTTGAGCAGGGCGTTGGCGGCCGCCTCGGTCATCCTGTCGGCCTCGTCGAGGATGAACACGGCGGTGGGAGACTCGTGATGGGTGCGGGAAGCCTCCTCACGGACGGCCCGGACGTCCTCGACCAGGAGGTTGTCGCCCTCGGGGACGACCAGATGGACGTCGGGGTGGACGCCTCGCAGGATGCGCCGGCAGGTCTCGCAGGTGCCGTCGCCGCCAGCCGGGCAGTTCAGGGCGGCGGCGAACACCCTGGCGGTGTGGAGCTTGCCGATCCCGGGCGGCCCGGTGAACAGCCAGGCGTGGGTGACCCGGCCGCTGGCCACCGCCTCCTTGAGCATGGCCACCACCTCGTCATGGCCGACGACCTGGTCCCAGATCGCCCCGGTCACGGTCCCTCCAGGAGCCCGAGGGCGACGGCGTGGACCCGAGCTGCGACCTCGCGGACCGGAGCGGCCCCGTCGACCACGGCGAACCGGTTGGGGTCGGCGGCGGCCAGCGCGCGGAAGGCCTCGCGGACCCGGCGGTGGAAGTCGAGGTCCTGTGCCTCGATCCGGTCCCGGTCGCCCTGGCGGCGACGGAGGCCGTCGGCTGGGTCGAGGTCGAGCAGCACCACCAGGTCGGGAAGCAGCCCACCGGTGGCGAGGCGGTTGACCTCCTCGACCGGCCCGCGACCAAGGCCGCGGGCGCCGCCCTGGTAGGCCAGCGAGGAATCCAGGTAGCGGTCGCACAGCACTACCGCGCCACGCTCGAGCGCCGGGCGGATCACCCGCTCGACCAGCTCGGCCCTCGCCGCCGCGAACAGCAGGGCCTCGGCCCTCGGGTGGATCTCCACCTCCGGGTCGAGCAGCAGCGCCCTGACCCGCTCCCCCACCGGGGTGCCGCCCGGCTCCCGGGTGACGACCACCTCGCGGCCCCGGCCCTCCAGCTGGCGCCGGAGCAGCTCGAGCTGGGTCGACTTGCCGGCGCCCTCGACCCCCTCGAAGGCAATGAGCCGGCCAGGGTCACCCATCTGGC
>DATHIG010000573.1:0-7365 GCA_035490035.1 Actinomycetes bacterium | reverse complement strand
AGCAGGGGGCCCCCTCGAGCAACGACTACCGCCGGTGGATCGATCGGCTCATCCACCTGCTTGGCTCGACGCGAGCCGCCATCGTTGTCGAACCCGACGCCATCGCCGCCGACTGCTTCGACACCCGGCGTGCGACCCTGCTGAAGCGCAGCGTCAAGCGGCTCGCGGATGCCGGCCAGTACGTCTACCTCGATGCCGGTCATGCCCGCTGGCGAAGCACCGGTGAGATGGCCCAGCGCCTGCTGAGGGCCGGTATCCAGCACGCCCAAGGATTCTCCGTCAACGTCGCCAACCGCCAGACGACCAGGCAGAGCCACCGATGGGGGCGGGAACTCTCCGATCTCCTCGGCCACCGCGAGTTCGTGGTCGACACCTCCCGCAACGGCCTCGGCCCTCCCCCCGACGAGCCGGATCGGGAGGACGAGTGGTGCAACCCGCGACGCCAGGGACTCGGCCAGGCCCCCACCACCAGGACGGCCATGCCCGGGTTGGCTGCGCTGCTGTGGATCAAGCTCCCCGGCGAGTCGGACGGCATCTGCGGAGGAGAGACAACCTATCTTTTCTCTCCGAGGCAGGCGCGACGGTTGACGGGAAACAGTCCCTTCGTGCCGGCCGAGGACCGCCGCCTTGCCGTGGCCGCCGACGTCCCGGCAATCGCGGACGACCAAGCGGACCAGTCGACCCCAGGGCCCACAGCACCTCGTCGCCGCCTGGCAGGGTGACGTCTCCACGGTCGGGTTTGCGGCAGGGTGGCTCGCGGACACGGAAGGCGAGCCACCCCACCTGTAGGGTGCCGAGGATCGATCCAGCCGAGAAGGGGAGCCACCCACAGACCTCGTCGGTCCTGGAGGGGTGGTTTAGGTCGGTCCCCCGGGTTGAACCCGCTCACCGCGGGGACCCCATCGAACCAGGCACTCGTTGTTCAGGTCATTGAGGAATGCCGCCAGGAGCTCCCTCGTCTCCGGCAGTCCGGCATCGAGATACCGCTCGAGCTCCTCGGCCGCCTCCTTGCACTCCGCTCCGGTGACCCGGCTGAGCACCTTGTCAAGGTTGTCCGTCCTCACTGGCAGACGCTCCTTCGTTCGATCGCGCGGTGTCTCGATGCCGTATCGCCACGGCCGCGATCGCTGTTGCGGCATGCCGCCCGACGTGGTCCAGATCCGACGGGCGACAGGCCGCCAACAGGCGGTCCCCCGGATCCGTCCGTCACCCTCTGTGACAACTTCGCCGGTCTGGCATGACGTCCGGCGAGCGGGCCCGGCTGACTACCGTCCGGATGGCCGCCGGCGACCTGAAGGTGACTGTCGCACGAGCCTTGCCGCCACCTCGTCGACGGTGATGCCCTGGCGCGAGGCCGCCTGCCGGATCCGCTCGGCGGCGGTGTCCGCGGAGAGGCCATGGCGTTCCATCAGCATTCCCGTGGCCTGCTCGATCTCCTTCCGCTGCTCCAGGTCCTGATCGATCTGGCGCCGATGCTCCTGATCTGACCGAACGGTCGACAGCAACTCCGCAAACCCCCGCTGCGTCATCTCGAAGACAGCCAGCGACTCCACCAGGAACTCCGAGGCTGCCTGGGCGATGTGCTCGAGCTCGCGGGGTGTTCTGTGAGTCCTGAGCACCTCCAGGAGCATGCTGTGATGGATTCGGGCGAGATCAAGGACGCTCAGCTGCTCCCTGATCGCCCTCCGGCCGAGCTCGTAGGCTGCCCTGCGCCCCGGCTCGCCGCGCTCGGACAGGTACTGAAGGAAGGCGGGAGCGTAGTCGCGGCGGAACCGCTCGTGAGCGTCCCGGGTCATGTTGGGCCATTCTGGCCGATGCGGAGCATGCTCCGCCGGGCCACGCCAGCGTGGAACCGCTTGGCTGAGGTCATCGCTGGGTCTGGTGCTCCTGCCGTTCCTGGAGCAGGTGCTCCAGGTACTGCAGGCCCTCTTCAAGGTCGAGCGCGGTGTGGACGTTGTCGAGGCCCATGCCCAGCCGCACCATCGCGAAGGCGACCGTCGGCTGGATGCCGACGATGACCGTTTCCGCACCGCGTAAGCGCGCTGCGTGGGCGAGGTTGAGCAGGGTGCGGGAGCCGAAGGAGTCCATCACGTCGAGGGCGGCCACGTCGATGATGATGCCGCGGGCGCGGTAGGTGCCGATCTGCTCCACAAGATCCCTCTGGAACCGGACGATCTCGCGGTCGTCCAGGGCGTCGTGGATCGAGGCGATCAGGTAGCTCCCCTGCCGCAGGATCGAGACCAGCATCTGCTCGACCACCCAACCAGTCAGTGTTGATGGTTGTCGACCGCGTCGGACTTGGTGACCTTGAACCCGAGGAGGCGTTCCGCCTCTTCGACGCCGCCCTGCAGGTCGCCGACGGTGTTCATCTTGCCAAGGTCGACCCCGATGGTCACCAGGGTCTGGGCGATCTCTGGTGACAGGCCGGTGAGGATCACGCTGGCGCCCATCAGTCGTGAGGCGTCCACGGCCTGCACGAGGTGGTTGGCGACCTCGGAGTCGACGTCGGGCACGCCGGTGATGTCGATCACCACCACCTTGGCGCGGTGGCTGCGGATGCCCGCGAGGAGCTGTTCGGTGAACTGGTTGGCTCGCTGCTCGTCCAGAACGCCGATGATGGGCAGGATCAGGATGCGCTCGCGTACCTGGAGCACGGGGGTGGACAGCTCCCGGATCGCGTCCTGCTGCTGGCGGATGATGCGCTCGCGTTCTCGGACGAAGCTCACGGCCACGGTGTTGGCGATCCGGTTGGCAGCCGGCTCATAGGCGTCCAGGACCCGGTTCAGCAACTCGAAGTCCTTCTGGTACTTCTCGAACAGCGACCGGGCCAGGACGTCCCGGAGCAGCAGGACGATGCCGACGACCTCGTAGGTCTCAACGCCTCGGGGAATGATCCGCTCCGACAGGTCGCGCGCGTAGGCCTGCAGCGCCTCGACGCTGCCCGTCTCCAGCACCTCCACATAGCTGTCGTAGACCGAGGTGGCCATGGAGAAGATCTCCTCGTCGGTCATGGCCGACAGCAGATGCGCATTGGTGATCCGGTTGGCCCACTGCTCCCGAAGCTCGGTGCGACGATCCCGCAGATGGGTCACCAGCTCGGGAAGCAACTCTAGGTCCTCCTCCCGACTCTCCTGGACCACCGGGACCTCTTGGGGCGTACCTGTCTCCATTCCCGACTCCTTCCTCAGGTGACCATCACGCGTCTTGTCGCCACTTGGTCATGGTGACGGTGGTTCCCTTGTCGACCTCCGAGCTGATCTCGAACTCGTCCATCAGCCGGCGCGAGCCCGGCAGGCCCAGCCCCATCCCTCCATAGCCGCTGTAGCCGTCCTGGAGGGCGCGCTCGAGGTCGGAGATTCCGGGTCCGGAGTCGCGAGCGACCACCGTCACTCCTTCCCGACTGTTCTCACCGACCAGGCTGACGAGAATCTCGCCACGTTCGGCGAACATCACGATGTTGCGGGCGATCTCGGAGATGGCGGTCGCGATGATGGTGAGATCGGTCGCCGAGAAGCCGGCCCGGGCGGCAAGCTCCCGGCCCTGCTTGCGGGCGGTCACCACGTCAGCGTCGGAGCGGATGGGGATACGGACCTCACCGGCCACCGAAGCGGTCCTCCTTCGGTCGAGCAGCGGTTCGCTGAGCCGGGCGCACCAGACGCAGGAGAGCAGGTGCCCGCCGGCATCCAGATCCCGTTGGCGGCGTCGCTCACCAGCAGACAGGGCGAGCAGCACCGGGCGGCAGCGCGAGGTCGGCGGCTCGGCCTGTTCCATCTCGAGCAGGTACTCGACTCGGAGTCTCGCCCGCGCCCGGCTAAGTTGGGCCGCGACGGCACCAGGCGTCGAGTCCCGGCTGGCCGCCAGCGTGGTCGTGTCCGTGCCCTCCACCTCATGGGCGACCAGTGTCTCCTGGTCATGCTGGGGCAGCTTGCCCAGGGCGGTGGTGATCGCTCGGCTCTCCTCGCGGCGCAGCGCCTCCTCCTCGGGGAGGACCGGTTCGCGCAGGTCGATGAGCCGATGGGCGTGGCGCTGGCTGCGGTTCTCGCTGGCCGCCAGTGACTTGGTGAGGTTCCTGGCCGTCACGACGGCGTAGGGGGCCAGGATTCGTGGCTCAAGGCGCTGGCGGGCCGCCATGACCCGGGCCAAGGTCTCCTGCACCAGGTCCTCCACGACGTGCCCGTCGCGGACCCGGGCGGCGATGACCCGTCGGAGCAGCGGTGCCAGCTCAACGACATCGTCATGCTGGAACTCGCTGGTGGGTTGCCGAGCGCTCAAGCCCACAGCTCCCGAGAGCACAGCAGTTCGAGCTCGGGGGCGGTGGCCGTCCAGGACCATCTCGCCTCGGGCCAGGCCTTCGCATTCCCCGGGTCTTGCGTCATTGACAGTCCCGCAACGAGTCAGTACCAGTAGAGAGCGCGCATCACCTGAAGCCGGACTCCCCGAGCAGGCTCGCCAGGAAACCGCCAGGCGGCACGGGCGAGCGTCCGTCGACGACGGTCAGGAGAGTACGGCGGGTCGGGACCGTGGTGATGCGAAGCCGGTGGGGTGGCTCGCTGTCGGCGTCCGCGAGCCGCCCTGCCCCAACAGCCCGATGGCCTGCTGCCGCCGGTGGTCCGAGTGCCTCTGGCCGGTCAGGGGAGATCGCGCTCGATGCGGCGCTCCTCGACGACCGTGTCCCGGCCGGCGGCTGTCCTGCGGCGGCTCCAAGGCGAGAGGCTGCTCCACAACAGCACCGAGGCGAACAGTCCAAGCAAGCCTCCGATCATCAGGATGACTCCCACCGTGTTGATGTTGAACCCGGAGGTACTGACCTCCACGGCGAATGTCAGGATCGCGCCAATAACGAACAAGAAGATACTGAAGCCGATACCCACAGTCATGCCTCCTCGGACACTGCGGTTCTGCGGTCAGGGCTGTCATCGGCAGGCGGTGCCGTCCTATGAGGAACTCCGCAGGCCGCCCGGCCGTTACCATCGAAGCCCGGCCGGGCATTTCGACACGATCGGGCAAAGAGCGTGTGGGCGCTCCATGGCCGACGCAGCATCGAACCCGGTGGAGTGCCTCGGCGCCGTTACCGGTTCTCGTCGGGGGAACCCGTCTGAATGCTTCCGGTCAACCATCGCTCGATGGCGGCTCGCCGGTACCGCACCTGCCGGCCGATCTCCAGACAAGGCGGCCCGGTGCCTTCCCGTTTCCAGCGACGCAGCGTCGACAGCGACACCTCGAGCAGCCCCGCGGCATCCCGCTCGGTCAACAGGCCCTCGTCATCGCCCATGGTTCCGGTCGTCAAGGTGCACCTCGGTCTGCTGTGCCTCACCCATGGCCTGGGCACTGGACAAGCAATGCAAACCCGAATCTGGCCGACGTCGAGCTCTTCGGTCCCGAACCTCCGCCGTGCGAGCAGGGATCGTCCCACCGCGATGGCGTACATCCGTGGATGACGTGGGGTGTCGCCTCCGGGTGTACGGGGGTTGTCGCCTGTGGGTGGATGTGGCGGCTGCCCGGGTGGCGGTAGCGTCAGGTCATGAAGGAGCGGACCGGCGGGTCGTGGCGGCTGCCTTCCAGCGCCTGGTTGTTCGACATCGCGCTGGCGCTGGTGGCTGCCGGCTTGGGCACGGCGTTGTTTGTTTCCGAGCCGATGCTCAGCGGCCTGCCGCGCGGCACGCTCGCCTTGGGGTATGGCCTGATGTTGCTGCACACCGTGCCGCTGGCGGCGCGGCGGCGGTTCCCGGGGGCCGTGCTTGGGATCAGCGTGGCCAGTGGGCTGGCATTCGCCGCCGTCAGCCTGCCGCCGGTCTTCCTCGGGCCGGCGATCCTGGTGGCGGTCTATTCCGTGGCGGCCTACGGCAGCCGGTGGGTCTCGCTGGCCGGCCTGGCAGCCGCGGAGGTCGGCTTGGCGGCCGTCCAGCTCACGCCGGGCAGAACTGGGGTGGATACGCTGGTCAGCAATGTGGGGGTCCTGGCTGCTGCCTGGCTGTTGGGCCGCTTCGTCGGTGTCCGCCGCGTCTACGTTGGCCAGTTGGAGGAGCGGACGGCCGAGCTGGAGCAGGCTCGGGAGGAGCTGGCGCGCCGGGCGGTGGCCGAGGAGCGGCTGCGCCTGGCCCGCGAGCTACACGATGTGGTCGCGCACAGCATGAGCGTGATCGCGGTCCAGTCCGGTGTCGGCGCCCACGTCGCCGACACCCGGCCGGAGGAGGCCGCCAAGGCCCTGGCGGCCATCGAGGCCACCAGCCGGGCCGCCCTTACCGAGTTGCGGCGGCTGCTGGGGGTGTTGCGCCGGGACAGTGAACCCCACGACGACCTGACGCCGGTACCTGGCCTGGCCGACCTCGAGATCCTGCTGGCCGAGGTGGCCAAGGCGGGGCTGGCGGTGCGGGTGCGGGTGGAGGGGACCCAGTCGCAGCTGCCGGCGGGGGTTGACCTGTCGGCCTATCGAATCGTGCAAGAGGCGCTGACCAACGTGGTCAAGCACGCCGGCCCGGCACGGGCCGAGGTGGTGGTCGGCTACGGCGACCAGGAGGTCACGGTGGAGGTCACCGACGACGGCCGGGGCGTCATGGCCGTGGCCAGTGACGGGCGGGTGGGGAGTGGCCACGGCCTGATCGGGATGCGGGAGCGGGTGGCGGCGTTTGGTGGCGACCTGGAGGTTGGCCCCCGCCCAGGTGGGGGTTTCCGGGTGGCGGCTCGGCTGCCGTTGGCGGCGGACGGGCGATGAGCATCCGGGTGGTGGTGACCGATGACCAGGTCCTGGTCCGGGCCGGGTTTCGGCTGCTGGTCGACACGGCGCCGGATCTGGAGGTGGTGGGCGAGGCCGCCGACGGCACCGAGGCGGTGGAGCTGGCCCGCCGGGAGCGGCCCGATGTCGTCCTGATGGACATCCGCATGCCGCGCATGGACGGGCTGGAGGCGACCCGGCGCATCACCGCCGACGAGCTCCTGGCTGGGGTGCGGATCCTGATCCTGACCACCTTTGACCTGGACGAGTACGTCTACCAGGCGCTGCGGGCCGGAGCCAGTGGCTTCCTCCTCAAAGACACCCCACCGGCCGACCTGCTGGCCGCCATCCGGGTGGTGGCCGCCGGCGATGCCCTGCTGGCTCCGGGCATCACCCGCCGGCTGATCGCCGAGTTCGCCCGCCGGCCCGACCCGACCCGAGTCGCGCCGGCCGCGCTGGCGGCCCTGACCGAGCGGGAACGGGCGGTGCTGGCCTTGGTCGCCCAGGGCCTGTCCAACGGCGAGATCGCCCAGCAGCTGGTGGTCAGCCCGGCCACCTCCAAGACCTATGTGAGCCGGATGCTGGCCAAGCTGGGCGCCCGCGACCGGGCCCAGCTGGTGGCCATCGCCTACGAGACCGGCCTGGTGACGCCC
>DATHIG010000572.1:0-5845 GCA_035490035.1 Actinomycetes bacterium | reverse complement strand
CAGAATGCCGCCCGCGCCGACTGCCAGTCAACTACGCCCTTCTGACCCTTCAGGTGCCCATCGTCATGCCGCCGTCTATGGCCAGGACCTGGCCGGTGATGTAGCCGGCTTCCTCGCCGGCCAGGAAGCGAACCGCCGCCGCCACCTCCTCCGGGGTGCCGAGCCGCCCGACCGGGATCTGGCCAAGAATGGCCTGCCTGGCCTCCTCGCTCATGGCGTCGGTGAGCTTGGACGGGATGTAGCCGGGGGCGACCGCGTTGACGGTGATGCCCCTGCCTGCAACCTCCCGGGCCACGCTCATGGTGAGGCCGATCAGCCCGGCCTTGGAGGCGGCGTAGTTCGCCTGGCCGGGGTTGCCGACCAGGCCGACCACGCTGGAGATCGAGATGACCCGCCCCCATCGGCGCCGCAGCATGCCCCGCAGGGCCTCCCTGGTGCAACGGAAGGCGGCGACCAGGTTGACCTCGAGGACGTCGGTGAAGTCGGCGTCCCGCATCCGCAGCAGCAGGCCGTCGCGGGTCAGGCCGGCGTTGTTGACCAGCACGTCGACGCCGGCATCGCCGGCGGCCGCCAGCAGCTCCTTGGCCGCGCCAGGGTCGGTCAGGTCGGCCTGCGCGACCACCGGCTCGGCGCCGGCCGCCTTGACCAGGTCGGCGGTCTCCTGGGCGCCCTGGTCGTCGGAGCCGTAGGCGACCACGATCCTCGCCCCCTGCCCGGCCAGGGCCACGGCGCACGCCCGCCCGATCGCCCCCGAGGCCCCGGTGACCAGCGCCGTCCGTCCCTCGAGGCCGCCCTTGGGCTCGGCCGGCCCGGCCGTGCCGCCCACCGGGTCGCCCGTGGCGATGGCCGGGTCGGGGTGGCCGGCGCTCACAGCGCCGCCTCCGGGACCTGGCCGCGCAGCGGCGGCAGCATGTCCATGCCGTCCCACAGCGTCCCGTCGAGCAGGCCGCGCACGATCGGCATGGCCGATTGGGTCGGCTCCTCGGGCGCCGGCTCGGACGGGTTGGGCAGGGTCCAGTCAACTACTACCGAGCCCCAGGCCAGGCCGGCCCCGAAGGCGGTCAGCAGCAGCCGCTGACCGGGCCGGATCTGGCCCTGCTCCCACGCCTCGGCCATCGCGATGGGGATCGACGCGGCCGAGGTGTTGCCGTAGCGGGCCACGTTCATGACCACGTTGGCCATGGGGAACTTCAGCCGCCGGGCGGTCGCCTCGATGATCCGCTGGTTGGCCTGGTGGGGGACGACCAGGTCGATATCTTCCGGCTCCAGACCGGAACGCTTGATCGCCTCAAGGCTGGACGCGGCCATCGCGGTCACCGCGCCCTTGAAGACCTCGCGGCCTTCCATGACGATGTAGTGCCGCCGCTCGGCGACGGTCCGGCTGTTGGCCGGGAAGCGCGACCCGCCCGCCGGGGTCATGAGCAGCCGCGAGCGGGCGCCATCGGCACCCAGCGAGAACGCGCGGACACCCGCCTCGCCCGGGCGCAGCACCACCGCGCCGGCACCGTCGCCGAACAGGATGCAGGTCCCGCGGTCGGTGAAGTCGGCGATCCGTGACAGCGTCTCCGAGCCAACCACCACGGCCGTGTCGACCGCGCCGGAGGACACGAACTGGGAGGCGGTGGCCAGGGCGTACACGAACCCCGAGCAGCCGGCGATCACGTCCATGGCGGCGCCCCTGGTCATGCCCAGCTCCAGCTGGAGGATGCATGCCGCCGAGGGCAGGGTGTAGTCGGGGGTGGCCGTGGCGACCATGAGGAGATCCACCTCGTGAACGCCGATCCCGGCAACCTTCAGGGCCTGCTCGGCGGCCCGCTTGCCGAGCAGGGCGGTGGAGTCGTCCCTGCCGGCGATCCGCCGCTCCTTGATCCCGGTACGCTCGGTTATCCACTGGTCGTTGGTCTCGACCAGCTCCTCCAGGTCCGCGTTGGTCAAGACGTAGGGCGGGACAGCCACCCCGAGTCCAACGATCTCGGCGGGCACCACGGCTCCTTTCTCCGGCGTGGGGTCAGCGGTCGGACGGTCAGAAGGGCCGGAGGCTGAGCAGGATCTGGCCGGGCGTGACCAGCTCACCCTCCCAGGCGAGGTGGGCCATGACCCAACCGCGGAACGGGCTGCGGACGGGGATGCTGGCCGCGCCGTTGCGGACCTCGCCGAGGAGGTCGCCCGGCTCGACGTAGGGGCGCTCATCGTTGAAGCGGGACGGGCTGACCGGGTAGAAGCGGCCGTGGCCTGGCGAGACCGCGAACCGCTCCGGCAGCACCACCACCTCACCCTGGTCCTCGCCCTTGGCGACGTCGCCGTCGGGCTGCTCACGGAGGGCGTCGGCCACCGCGGCCACCCCCTCTGCGTCGCCGGCCGACAGCACCCGAGGCCCTTCCACCGTCCGTTTGATGAGGCCGGTCAGGACCGTGCCCGGCCCGACCTCGATGAAGGCGTCGACGCCGAGCGCGACCATCCGCCGCACCGACTCGGTCCACCGGACGCGGCCGGTGAGCTGGCGGGCCAGCAGCTCGCGCAGCTCCTCGCCGTTGGTGACGGGCTCGGCGGTGGCGTTGGCGACCACCGGGATCGCCGGGTCGCGCAACGGGGCCGCGGCCAGGTGGGGATGGAAGGTCTCCACCGCCGGGGCCATCAGCGGCGAGTGGAAGGCACCGCCGACGTTCAGCGGCACCACCCGCCTGGCCCCGAGCTCCTTGGCCGCCGCCGGCAGCCGCTCAAGGGCGGTCCACTCGCCGGACACCACGACGTTGCCGGGCGCGTTGTCGTTGGCGACCGCCAGCACCTGGTTCTGTGCGGCCGCCTCGACCGCCATCTCGACCCCTTCCGCCGACAGCCCGAGCACCGAGCTCATCGAGCCGGGACGGGCGTCGGCCGCCCGCTGCATCGCCTCTGCCCGGCGGGCCACCAGCAACAGCCCGGCCTCGAAGGAGAGGGCGCCGGCGGCGACCAGGGCGGAGAACTCCCCGAGCGAGTGGCCGGCGACGTAGGCCGGCCGCTCCACCCCGGCAGCGTCCAGGGCCCGCAGGGCGGCCACCGACACACAGAAGATCGCCGGCTGGGCGATGTAGGTCTGCCGGAGCTCGTCGGGGCTGGCCGTCCGAAGCATCTCGGCCAGGTCCCAGCCGAGGCAGGCGCTGGCCCACTGATAGAGGTCGGCCGCGGTGGCGTCGAACTCGGCGCCGAAGCCCAGGCCCATGCCCGGCGCCTGACTGCCCTGACCCGGGAAGACATACGCAACGCTCATGGGCTGGCTTGCACCTCTCAGGTCGTTCGACATCGACTCCCCGGCCAACCTGACACTGACGTCGGTGTCAGGATCAGTGGGCAACCGAGGGAGGGATCGGATGGCAAGGGATCAACCCCTAGACTGCCGGGCCACCCCCCAGGTTACAAGTTCCCCACAATCCCAGCCCAACCCGGCCAGCCCCTCGACCCTTCCCGTCCACCCACTGGCACGGATCGGGGCGTTCACTCCTCTTGGGGGCGGGCGGCCGCCTTCTCGCGGATCTCCTCGACGATGGCCGGATCGGCCAGGGTGGTCACGTCGCCGAGCGCCCGCTCCTCGGCGACGTCCTTGAGCAGCCGGCGCATGATCTTGCCGGAGCGGGTCTTGGGCAGGTCAGGCGTGAAGATGATGGTGGTCGGCCTGGCCAGCTTCCCGATCTTGTTGGAAACGTGCTCGCGCAGCACCTCGGTGGTGTCGTCGGCCGCCTCGACGTCGCCCTTCAAGGTCACGAAGGCAACGATCTGCTGCCCGGTGGTCTCGTCGACCTTGCCGATCACCGCCGCCTCGGCCACGTCCTGGTGGTCGACCAGGGCCGATTCGACCTCGGTGGTGGAGATCCGGTGGCCGGAGATGTTCATCACGTCGTCGACCCGTCCGAGCAGCCAGAAATAGCCGTCCTCGTCCCGCTTGGCCCCGTCGCCGGCGAAGTACATGCCCTCGAACCGGCTCCAGTAGGTCTGCTGGTAGCGCTCGGGATCGCCGTAGATGCCCCGCAGCATGGCCGGCCACGGCTTCTTCAGCACGAGGTATCCGCCGCCGGGGATCCCGACCGAGTTGCCGTCGTTGTCGACAATGTCGGCGTCCACCCCAGGGAACGGCAAGGTCGCCGAGCCCGGCTTGCACTCGATCGCTCCCGGCAGGGGGGTGATCATGATCATCCCCGTCTCGGTCTGCCACCAGGTGTCGACCACCGGGCAGCGCCCGCCGCCGATGGTGGTGTGGTACCACACCCAGGCCTCGGGGTTGATCGGCTCCCCGACGCTGCCCAGCAGCCGCAAGCTGGACAGGTCGTACTTCTCCGGCCAGTCGGTACCCCACTTCATGAACGTGCGGATCGCCGTCGGAGCCGTGTAGAGGATCGTCACCTTGTACTTCTCGATCATCTCCCACCAGCGGTCCTTGTCAGGGAAGTTGGGCGCGCCCTCGTACAGGATGCTGGTGGCGTGGTTGGCCAGCGGGCCGTAGACGATGTAGGAGTGGCCGGTCACCCAGCCGATGTCGGCCGCGCACCAGTACACGTCGGTGTCCGGGTGCAGGTCGAACACCAGCCGGTGGGTGGTCGACACCCCGGCCAGGTATCCCCCGGTGGTGTGCATGATCCCCTTGGGCTTGGCCGTGGTGCCCGAGGTGTAGAGCAGGTAGAGCAGGTCTTCGGAGTCCATCGGCTCCGCCGGGCAATCGGCCGGCAGGTCGTACACCAGCTCGTGCCACCACACATCACGCCCGTCGGTCCACGGCACCTGGTTGCCGGTGCGCCGCAGCACCACCACCTTCTCGATGCTGGGCGCCTCGGCCACCGCATCGTCGGCGTTCCGCTTCAGCGGCACCACCTTGCCGGCCCGCCACCCCTCGTCCTGGGTGATCAGCACCTTGGCTTCGGCGTCATTGATCCGGTCGCGCAGGGCGTCGGCCGAGAAGCCCCCGAACACCACCGAGTGCGCCGCGCCCAGCCGCGCGCAGGCCAGCATCGCCACCGGCAGCTCGGGGACCATCCCCATGTAGATGTTGACCCGGTCGCCCTTCTCCACCCCGATCGACTTCAGGGCGTTGGCGAACCGGGCCACGTCGTCCCGCAGCTCCGCATAGGTGATGGTCCGGGTGTCGCCCGGCTCACCCTCCCAGTGGTAGGCCACCTTGTCGCCGCCACCGGCCTCCACGTGCCGGTCAAGGCAGTTGTCGGACACGTTGAGCTGGCCACCAATGAACCACTTGGCGAACGGAAGCTCCCACTCCAGCACCCGGTCCCACTGCTTCATCCACCGCAGCCGCTCGGCCTGCTCCGCCCAGAATCCCTCCAGGTCCCGCTCGGCCCGCTCGTGGAGCGACAGGTCGGTGACCAGCGCCTGGGCCTTGAACTCGTCCGACGGCGCAAAGGTTCGCCCCTCGGAGAACAGATTCTCGATCGCGGGAGTGCTCTCGGCCATGCAATCCGCCTCCTGCTGGCAGCTCGTGTTTCCCGAAGCTTACTCATCCTGCCACTTCGTGAAACTCGCCCGTCCCCACCCCCATGGCCGGCCAGAGTTATGCACATTCTGGCCGGAGTGCCTTCCGCTGGGCGCGCCGTCCGGCCATCCTTCCCCGCGCCGGACCGGCGGCGCACCGTCCGCTCCGGCCCCACTGAATCCAAATCCAGCCGCCGGGAGGATGCCCGTGGCCCTCGAAACCGTCCCCGCAATGCCGCCGCTGGTCGTCATCGCCCACGACGACCCCGCAACCGCCGATTCCCTGCGGCACGCGGTCGACACCACGGCCGGGTGGCAGGTCGTCGTGGCCGAGCCCGGCCGCACCGGTCTGGCCGCGGCCTCGAGCGCCGACCCCTCGGTCGCGCTGGTCGGA
>DATHIG010000571.1:0-11313 GCA_035490035.1 Actinomycetes bacterium | reverse complement strand
CCTACCGGCGTCGCCGACGAGATCGGCCTCCTGGTCCAGCGCCTGGAGGGCGGCACCTCCTAGCGGGAGCCTCGGTCCCGTCCAGCGCTGAGCGGGTTCAGGACCGGACGGTGGACAGCAGGAGGACGAACAGGCCCCCGGCGACCAGGCGGTACCAGATGAACGGCCACAGGGTCCGGGTGCGGAGCAGGCGGATCAGGAACGACACGGCCAGGAAGCCGGAGATTCCCGCGGCGATGGTGCCCGTGACCAGCTCGGCCGGAGTCTCGGTGGCGCCAGACAGCTCGTCGAGCTTGAGGATCCCGGCGCCGAGGATCGCCGGGATCGAGAGCAGGAACGAGAACCGGGCTGCCGCCTCCCGGGAAACGCCCTCGAACAGGCCGGCCGAGATCGTCACCCCCGAGCGGCTCGTGCCCGGGATCAGGGCAAGGGCCTGGGCCAGGCCGATGCCGGCCGCCTTGGCCGCCGGCAGCCGGTGCAGCTCCTCCTCGGCATTGGCCGGAGGCTCGGCGGTTGCGCCCCGGCGGCCGTGGTGCCGCTCCACCCTGGTCCCCGACCGATCCGGCGCCACCGCCGCATGGGTCACAGCCGTCCGGGCGGTCCGGTTGCGGGCGTACAGCTCGGCCGCGATCAGGATGACGGTGGTGGCCACCAGCCAGACCGACGCCCGCAACGGCCGGGCGGTCTGCTGATCGGCCCAGTCCTGGAGCAGGAACCCGACCGCCGCGGCCGGGACCGAGGCCAGCGCCAGCAGGACGAGCAGCCGCCGGCGGGTGCGGGTCTCGTCCGGCCCGAGCCGGCCGGGCGCGACCAGGCTGAGCACGAACGCCCACAGGTCCCTGGCGAAGTAGGCGGCGACCGCGGCCAGGGTCCCGAAGTGCAGCAGCACCTCGAAGGCGAGGGTGGGCGTGGCGTAGCCGAGCAGCCGGGGCACGATCGACAGGTGCGCCGACGAGGAGATCGGCAGGAACTCGGTGATCCCCTGCACGATCCCGAGGACAAGGGCGCGGATCACAGGATCGAGTGGCCTTTCCGGTTCGGAGGCACGGGCTGGTCGTCAGACCTCGAAGCGGGCGCCCTCGAGGGCGGTGCCGCAGGGGCAGGAGCGCTCGTCGGGCACGCTGGGCAGGAGGGCGAAGAGGAGGTCTTTGAGCTTGGCGTTGTTCTCCTCGAACACGCGGACGACCTCGGAGTGGGAGACCGGCTGGACCCCGGGCATGCCCTCCAGCCCGACGTCGTAGTCGGTGATCAGGGACACGTTCACGTAGCAGAGCTCGAGCTCGCGGGCCAGCAGCGCCTCCGGGTAGCCGGTCATGTTGATGACCTTCCAGCCGTTGCCCTGGAACCACCTGGACTCGGCCCGGGTCGAGAAGCGGGGGCCCTGGATGACCACCATGGTGCCGCCGTCGTGGGCGGTGATCCCCTGGGCCTGGGCCTGCTTGAGGGCCAGGGCACGGAGCTCGGGGCAGTAGGGATCGGCGAACGAGACATGGGTGGTCTCCGGGCCGTCGTAGAAGGTGTCGTCCCTGCCCCATGTCCGGTCGACCACCTGGTCACAGATCACGAAGTGGCCGGGGGCGGCCTCGGCCTGGAGTGAGCCGGCCGCGCACGGGCCGATCGCCCTGGCCACCCCGAGCGACTTCATCGCCCACAGGTTGGCCCGGTAGTTGATCTTGTGCGGCGGGTACTGGTGGCGGCGGCCGTGGCGGGGGAGGAAGGCGACCTTCCGCCCCTCGAGCTCGCCGATCGCGATCTTGGCGGAGGGGTCGCCGTAGGGCGTCTCGACCTTGTGCTCCTTGACGCCGTCGAGGAAGGAGTAGAAGCCGGAGCCACCGAAGACCCCGAGGTCGGCCTGGGGACTGGCCATGACGTTCGCACCTTTCGACCAGCGGGGAGCCCCCCCGCGGGGCGGGCACCGAGTCGGCGACCGCGGGCATGGTATCCGAGGAACCAGGCCGCTCCCGGCGGTGGAGCGACGGTGGAGGGGCGGACGGATGGGTTGGCGGCCGGTGGCGGCAACCGGCCACACCGTGGTGTCCCTGACGGGCGGCCGGTGCTGGCGTGGTCGCGGACGCCGATGCCCTACCTGCCGCTGGGCGAGCGCGACCGGGTCCGCTGAGGGTCAGGCGCTCTTCTCGGCGGCCTTCGGCCTGGAGGCCGAGGGCCCGCCGTCCGACGAGGAGGCCTTCGAACCCGAGGTCGAATCGGCGGATTTCTTGTCGTCCTTGCCACCCTTGTCGCCCTTGTCACCACCGCTGCCCGTCTCGGCCTTGACGGGCTTGCCGCGGGAGTCGGTCCGGTAGAAGCCGGAGCCCTTGAAGACGATGCCGACCGGGGAGAAGACCTTGCGCAGGCGACCGCCGCAGACCCTGCAGATGGTCGGTTGCGCGTCGGCGAACGACTGCACCACCTCGATGCGGTCGCCGCACTCGGTGCAGGCGTACTCGTAGGTCGGCATACAGCTCCCTGGAGAAGAGATCGAGCGGGCGCCCGGAGGCGGCAGCTCCAGGCCTGATGATAGCAACCGGCTAGCTCAGGCTGCCTTCCCGGCCAGGGGCGTCGAAGCCGTCGGCCACCGCGGCGGCCAGCCGGATGTACGCGCGACGGGTGGCCGGGGCCAGCTCGTCGAGGACGATCTCGGCGCCGGTCTCCAGGTGGCGGTCGAAGGGGACGCGGACCACCGCCCGGCAGCGCCGCGCGAAATGTGCCTGGAGCTTGTCGACGTCGACCAGCCCGCGTTCGCGCACGGCGTTGATGACCACCACCGATGACCTGGCCAGCTGCTGGTAGCCATGCTGCTCGAGCCAGTCCAGGGTCAGGCTGGCCGAGCGGGCGCCGTCCAGGCTGGGGACGCTGACCACCACCAGCTGGTCGGCGGCGGGCAGGATCGCCCGCATCGCCGAATGCAGCAGGCCCGGGCCACAGTCGGTCAGGACCAGGGAGTAGAAGCGCTCGAGGACGGCGGCCACCTCGCGGTAGTCGTCCTCGCCGAACACCTCGGAGCGACCGGGGTCGGCCTCGGAGGCGATCACCTCCAGGCGCAGGTCGGTCTGGGAGGCGTAGGCGCGGACATCGGCGTATCGCTTCAGCTTGTCCACGTCGGCCAGCAGGTCCGTGGCCGTCCGCAGGGTGTCGCGGCGGATGCGGTAGCCGAGGGTGCCCGGGTCGGGGTTGGCGTCGACCGCGACCACCCGGTCGCCGCGGTGCTCGGCGAAGACCGCACCGAGACACGCGGTGGTGGTGGTCTTGCGCACCCCGCCCTTGAGGGCGACAACGGCGATCCGCCGGCAGCCGGCGACCGGCGTGCCGATCCGCGCCTCCAGCTGGTGCCGGGCGCGCTCGGCCGGGCCGGGAGCCGGCCGCAGGCGGCCGCCGCTGAGCCGGTAGACCATGGCCTGCCAGCCGAGCGCCGGGCCGCCGGGCGGCCGGGCCAGCAGCTGGTCACCATTGAGGTCGTCGGCCCCGGCCGCGCCAGCCTGCCCGGCCGGCGGCCCGGACGCCCCCGGTGGCCCTGACCGCTCTGGCGGTTCGCTCGTCGCCGAAGCGGCCGGCGCTGGCTCGCCAGACCACCCGAAGGCTGGTCCCCCCGCTCCCCGGGCCTTCGCCTCGGGGCTCGCCGGGGTCGCGGCGGCCGGGCCCGAGGGCGCGACCGCCGCCGCTGGTCGAGCCGAGGCGGGTGGAGCCGGGGCGGCCGCGGTTGCGGGTGGACGCGGGGCGGGTGGAGCCGCGGCGGGTGGAGCCGGGGCGGGCGTGGCGGTCACGGGTGGGCTCAGATCCGGTTCGAGCCGTCCGGGCCCGCCGCCCGGCAGTGGGCCGTTGGCACTGGAACGGGGCGGCTGCGGCGGGTCGGACCTGCGCTCGGGAGGCGGGGGATCGGGTCGAGTCATGGGCGGCCTCGGTCGCTCGGGGGCTGGACGCCCGGGTGGGAGGGGTTGGGGTTCGGGGGCAGGTTCCTGGGAGACCGGCTCGAGCTGTTCGCGGAGCCAGCCGAGGGCGTCGGGTGCGTACTCGATCCGTTCGCGCTCCGGGCGCGGCTTCCGCTTCGGCGGCTTTCGGTCACCAGGCACGGCGCGATCCCCCTCGCTTCGCATGGTGGTTTCGGGCGGAGCTGCCCGCCGGGCGAAGAAACCTACCAATGCATGATGAACCAGGCGCGGGCCGCTCGCACCCATAGATCGCCGATTGTGGACTCGGCCGCCAGACGCGGTACGCTCCAGACTGTTCGACAGCAATGAGCCAAACGACAGGCTCGTCTGGAGAGACCGTGTCGCTACGGGCCCGACTCACGCTGTTCTTCGTCGCCATCGTGGTGCTGCCGGTCACCGCGGTCACCGCGTACGGCTGGCAGGCGGTCGCCCGGTCCAGCCAGCGCCAGGTCCGCTCGGAGCTCGAGCTCGCCCGCCGCTCGGCCATCTCGGCCTTCAAGGCCCAGGTCCAGCGGGCCGACGACGCCAGGAACGCGCTCGCCAACGACCCGGCGCTGCTGGAGGCCTTGGCGACCGGTGACAGCTCGAGGGTGCAGTCCGTGCTCCGCCGCCACGGCTCCACCGACCTCCTGCTCGCGGTGACCGCCGCGGACGCGCGGGTCCTTGGCCGCGCCGGCCGCACCGCGCCCAGCTTCCTGCCCGGCGTCAGGCGGGCCCCGCTCGGGATGCTGCTGCCAGGCACCCCGCTGGTCCGGAGCTGGTCGATGCTGCAGCGCCGCAGCGTCGACCTGCGCCGCCGTGGCTGCGAACCACCCGAGGCGCGGCGCTGCCTGCTCGGGACGGTGACCGCCGGCATCTGGATGGACAACCAGGAGCTGCAGCAGCTGGCCAGGGGCACCCTCGACGCCGACCTCACCCTGATCATCGGCGACCGGCCGGCGGCCAGCACGATCGGCCGCCTCACCGCCGACGACCCGGTCCCCGCCGACGACGGGTTCGGCCGGCGCCGGCTGGCCGGCCGGCAGGTGGTCCAGTCGACCGAGCTGCTCTCGCTGGCCCCGGGTACCCCGGCCCGCCTGCTGGTCAGCATCCCGGCAACCCCGACGACGGCCGGGATCGACTCGCGGCTGCTGGTGATCGTGGTGCTGTTGCTGATGGTCGTCTGCGCGGTGGCGACACTGCTCGGCTCGGTGCTGGCCAGGCTGGTCAGCCGGCCCCTCGGGGAGCTGGCCGAGCAGGCCCGCGCGATCGCCAGGGGAGACTTCGCCCGGCCGCCGTCGGCGGTCCGTTCGGGTGGCGAGGTCGGGGAGCTGGCCCGAGCCTTCGAGCGCATGCAGGTCGAGCTCGGGGAGTACCTGTCCGCCCTGCGCTCGAGCCGCGACGAGCTGGCCCGCTCCATGAACCGCCTGGGCGAGACCCTCTCCTCGACCCACGACCTGCCCAAGCTGCTGGCGGTGGTGCTCGAGGCGGCCGTCCAGTCCCGCAGGGCCAAGGCGGGCAGCCTGCTGCTGCTCACCGCCGACCGCACCGCCCTCGTCCGGGAGGCCACCCACGGCCTGCAGCAGCGCGACCCGGCCGAGCGGATCCCGGTCGGTCAGGGCGTCGCCGGGACGGTCGCGGCCAAGGGACGCCCGATGGTGCTTGCCAGCCCTGCCGGCAACGGCGGGGCCGAGCCGACGGCGACCACCCAGGTCAGCGTCCCCCTGCTCTCCCAGGGCCGCGTGCTCGGCGTGCTCAGCCTGTACGACCGGGAGGACGGCGAGCCGTTCACCCTCGCCGACGCCGAGGCGTTGACCGCGTTCGCGGTGCAGGCCGCCGTCGCCATCGAGAACGTGCGGCTGCACGCCGAGGCCGAGCGGCTGTCGGTCACCGACCCGCTCACCGGGGCCTGGAACTACCGCTACTTCGAGCGCCGCTTCGAGCAGGAGATCGAACGGTCACGCCGCTTCGGCAGGGTCCTGGCCCTGCTGATGCTGGACATCGACCACTTCAAGTCGGTCAACGACCGCTTCGGCCACCAGCGGGGCGACGAGGTGCTGGTGGAGTTCGCCCGCCGGGTCACCGGCAGCGTCCGCGACATCGACACCTTCGCCCGCTACGGCGGTGAGGAGTTCGTGCTCATCCTTCCCGAGACCAACCTCGAGGGCGGCCTCGCCGTTGCCGAGAAGCTCCGCGTGGCCACCCACCGGACGCCGTTCTGCGCCGACGGCGGGGGCGACGGCGGGGTCCGGCTGACCGGCTCCATCGGGGTGGCCTGCTTCCCGGAGCACGCCACCTCGCCGGAGGAGTTGCTGCGGGCCGCCGACGAGGCGCTCTACGAGGCCAAGCTGCAGGGCCGCGACCGGGTGGTCACCGCCGGTCCGCGCCTGCTGCCACTGAACACACGGCCTGGCAGGTCAAGGGAAGGGCGGCCCGGGTCGAGTAAGATCGGTATCTAGCAGCAGAGGGCCGGTCGAGTATCGGCGCCGCACCGGCACCGCGCCGGCCATGCCGTGGCGACGAACCTGCGCGCCGCGCATACTCGATCGGTGCTCTGAGGGTTCGGGGGAGTGGCATCGTGAAGGTACGCAAGGCGGTCATCCCAGCGGCGGGGCTGGGGACCCGTTTCCTCCCGGCGACCAAGGCGCAGCCCAAGGAGATGCTGCCCCTTGTCGACAAGCCGTCGATCCAATATGTGATCGAGGAGGCCGTCGGGGCCGGGATCGAGGACATCCTGATCGTCACCGGCCGCGGCAAGCAGGCCATCGAGGACCACTTCGACCGTTCGGTGGAGCTCGAGAACCTGCTCACCGGCAAGGGCGACGAGGACAAGCTCGAGATGGTCAGGCACATCTCCGACATGGCCAACGTCCACTACATCCGCCAGAAGGCGCCGCTGGGACTCGGGCATGCCGTCAGCGTCGCCGAACAGCACGTCGGCAACGAGCCGTTCGCGGTCCTGCTGGGCGACGACGTCATCGACGAGGGTGAGAAGCTGCTCAGCGACCTGGTGACCCGCTTCGAACGGCACGGCTCCAGCGTGATCGCCGCCATGGAGGTCGAACGCTCCCAGATCAAGGCCTACGGCTGCGTGGCCCCGGCCGACGAGATCGAGCCGGGCCTGTTCCGCATCGCCGATATCGTCGAGAAGCCGACCCCCGAGGAGGCACCCTCCACCCTGGCCGTGATCGGCCGCTACGTCCTCCATCCGGAGATCTTCGACGCCCTGCGGGTCACCCAGCCAGGCGCCGGCGGCGAGATCCAGCTCTCCGACGCCCTCAAGCACCTGGTCCAGGCCTCCGAACGCGGCGTGCTGGCCTACGCCTTCACCGGCACCCGCTACGACGCCGGCGACAAGAACGACTACCTGCGGGCCACGGTCGAGCTGGCGGCCCGCCGCGACGACATCGGCCCCGCGTTCGTGGCCTTCCTCCGCCGCTTCATCGCGGAGCTGGATCGCCGACCCTGACCATGGCACCGGCGCTCCTGGATGGCGGTGGCGAGGAGCCGGAGCTCCCCCCAGCTCGATCGGGCGCATCAGGTTGCTAAGCTGCCAGCGGCATTCGTGGTTGGAGGCAGCATGAGCTCTCCGTTCCCAGCGGACCGGCCCAATCCGCCTGACCTGGTCCCGTTCGGGGAGGCCAGGGCGAGGGTGCTGGAGCGGCTGCGCCCGCTTCCTGTCCGGGAGGTGGGGCTCGGCGACGCCCTCGGCTGTGTCCTGGCCGACGACGTCGCCGCCGCCGAGGACCTGCCGCCGTTCGCCAACTCGGCCATGGACGGCTTCGCCGTCCGCGCCGCCGACCTGGCCGGCGCCGGGGCCCAGACCCCGGTCGGCCTGCGGATCACCGGCGAGGTCTTCGCCGGCACCGGCAGGCTGCCCACCGTGGAGACCGGCGGGGCCGCCCGCATCATGACCGGCGGCGCGGTGCCGCCGGGCGCGGACACGGTCGTGCCGGTCGAGCAGGCCACCGTCGACGGCGACACCGTGCTGGTCGGGCTGGATCCCGGCCCGCGCAAGTTCGTCCGCGAAGCCGGCGAGGATGTCCGCGCCGGCACCGTGGTCCTGGAACGGGGACGGGTGCTGGACCCGGCGGCCATCGGCATGCTCGCCTCGGTCGGCCGCAAGGTCGTTTCGGTCCATCCCCGCCTCCGGGTCACGGTGGTCTCCACCGGCGACGAGCTGGTCGACCCGGGCGAGCCGCTGGGGCCGGGCCAGATCCGCGACTCGAACTCCTGGCTGCTGGTCGCACAGGCCAGGTCGGCCGGGGCCGAAGCCTTCCGCTGCGGCAGGCTCCGCGACGACCCGGTGGCGCTGCGCCGCGGGTTCGCCCTTGCCGCCGCCGAGGGCGACCTGGTCCTGACCTCGGGCGGGGTGTCGGTCGGCGACCGCGACTTCACCAAGCAGGTCCTGGCCGAGCTCGGCGACGTGCGCAGCTTCCGGGTGGCCATGCAGCCGGGCATGCCGCAGGCGTTCGGGTTCGCCGCCGGCACCCCGCTGTACGGGCTGCCGGGCAACCCGGTCTCCTGCTTCGTGGTCTTCGAGCTGCTGGTCCGCCCGGCCCTGCGCCGGCTTGCCGGCCACGCCGACGACCGGCTCGACCGGCCGCGGGTCGTCGCCCGGCTGGGCGAGCCGGTTCGGAGCCCCGCCGGCAAGGTCTCCTTCCTCCGCGTCCGCCTCGAGGTCGGCGACGAGGGCCTGGTCGCCCGCCTCACCGGCAACCAGGGCTCGGGCGTGCTCTCCTCCTGCGTCGCCGCCGACGGGCTGGCGGTCGTCCCGGCCGAGCACCGCGAGCTGCCCGCCGGCTCGCCCGTCCAGGTGGTGCTCCTGCGCGAGGACCTGGCGTGGGTGGCCGGGTGAGCGAACCAGAACGGCCGGAGGCGTCCGGGGGTGCCCCGGCGGATCGGCTGACCCACCTCGACAAGCAGGGGGCGGCCCGGATGGTCGACGTCTCGGCCAAGCCGGAGAGCGACCGGGTCGCCGTGGCCGGCTGCCGGGTGCTGCTGGCTCCCGAGACCCTGGAGCTGCTCGCCTCGGGGGGGCTCCCCAAGGGCGACGCGCTCGCCGTGGCCAGGGTCGCCGGCATCATGGGGGCCAAGCGCACCCCCGACCTGATCCCGCTCTGCCACCCGCTGCCGATCACCGGGGTGGAGGTCGACCTGGCCGTCGAGGCCGACGCCGTTCGCGTCACCGCCACCGTGCGCACCACCGGCCGAACCGGGGTCGAGATGGAGGCCCTGACCGCCGCCGCCACCGCCGCGCTGACCCTCTACGACATGGTCAAAGGCGTCCAGCGCGACGTCCGGGTCGACCAGCTGCGCCTGCTGGCCAAGCGCGGCGGCCGTTCCGGGGAGTACGTGGCCAGGTGAGCCTGCATGGAGTCCGGGTGGCCGTCCTCACCGTCAGCGACCGGGTGGCCGCGGGCACCAGGGACGACGCCGGCGGGAGCGCGCTGTGCGAGCTGCTGGAGGGGGCGGGGGCCACACTGGTCTCCAGGGCCGTGGTGCCCGACGAGCGCGAGCCGATCGCGGCCGCGCTCCGGGACATGACCGGTGACGCCGACGTGGTGCTGACCACCGGCGGCACCGGCCTCGGCCCGCGCGACCTCACCCCGGAGGCGACACGGGCGGTGCTGGACCGCGAGGCCCCAGGGATCGCGGAGGCCCTCCGGCACGCGAGCCTGGCCATCACCCCGTTCGCGATGCTCTCGAGGGCCACCGCCGGCCTGGTCGGCCGGGTCCTGGTCGTCAACCTCCCGGGCAACCCCAAGGCGGTCAGGGAGGAGTGGGCGGTGCTCGCCCCCGTCCTGCACCACGCCGTCGAGACCGCCCGCGGCCCGGTCCCCGACGACAGCCACCGCCACCCGCCCGGCGCTCAAGCTCCGCCGGCGGGTCGTTGATCGGGCATATTGGCCGTGTTACCTTGCCTCGGGCCCTGCCGGCCCCGGTCAAGGCATCCGTCGGCGGCCGAGAGAGGGTGGCACCGTGAGCCTCGCCGTGTTCGCGCTCGTGGTCGTGATCTGGGTCGTGCTCCTGATCCCGTTGGCCCGCCGCGGCCGAGCCGAGCTGGCCGCGGAGGCCTCCGAGGGGGGCCGCCGGCTCTCCAGCGGCACCGGCGCCCATCCCTGGACCACCGGGAATCTCCCAGCCGATCCCGACCCCGACCACGAGGACCTCGAGGCGGCCGCGGCGGCGGCACGGCTGGCGCGGCGGCGAGCGGCCAGCCGCCGGGCGGCGGCCAGGCGCCGTCGGGTGCTGCTCCTGCTGGTCGTGGCGACGGCTGCCGGGCTGCGGGCCTGGGCCGCCCTCGGCGGGCGCTGGTGGCTGGCCGCCGCGGCGGCGGGGCTGCTGCTGGCCGGTTATCTGCTCAACCTGGCCGGGTTGGGCTGGCGGCGCTCCCGGCGCCGCCGGGCCGCCGGCGCCCGGACCGCCGGGAGGGCGAGATGGGCGAGGCGGGCCCGGCCCTGGCGGTGGGGTGGCCCGCCGGTGGCTTCCTCCGCCGAATGAGCCTCGGCGCCGTCGCCGGCGGGCTGCGGGCCCGCCTCGACGCCAAGCACCGGGCCCGCGAGGTCGGCATCCGCAATGCCCGCCAGGCGGTGCGCTGCTCGGCCAACGCCATCCGGGCCGCCCACCGGACCGAGCTCGACCGGGCCGAGCTGCTCCTCGGCGAGGCCAGGGAGCTGCTGGAGGTGGCCTCCTCGGCGCTCGCCGCCCATCCCGACGTCTACTACGCCGGGTTCCTGCAGGACGCCCAGAAGGAGTACGCGGAGGCGCTGGCCACGCGAGCCCTGGTCGCCGGCGACCCGGTGCCGCCGCCCGAGGACGTCGGGGTTGGCGACGCCCCCTACCTCAACGGGCTGGCCGAGACGGTCGGCGAGCTCCGTCGCCATCTGCTCGACGTGCTCCGGGCCGGGGACGTTGCCAGGGCATCGGCACTGTTCGCGGCCATGGAGGAGATCCACGCGCTGCTGGCCGACCTCGACTACCCGGACGCGATCACCGGCAACCTGCGCCGCTCCACCGACGTCGCCCGGTCGATCATCGAGCGGACCCGAAGCGACCTCACCCTGACCGTGATCCAGCGCGACCTGGCCGACGCGCTGCGCCGCAGCCCGCCGGAGGGGCCCGGCCGGGAGGGCCCGGCGGAGCCCCGAGGGGTCCCCCGTTGGGCCGGCGAGCGCTCCCAGGGGGATCCATGAGGCCTCCCGATCCCCGGGACCGCGAGCAGGTCGAGGTCGGGTTCGTCAAGCTGCTCGGGCTGCGCATCGAGGAGGCCACCGGCGACCGGGTGGTCCTGGCCTGCCCGGTCACCCCCGACCTGCACCAGCCGTACGGGCTGGTCCACGGCGGCGTCCACGCCAGCCTGGCCGAGACCGCGGCCAGCATCGCCGGGGCGCTGTGGTTCGGCGAC
>DATHIG010000570.1:0-4441 GCA_035490035.1 Actinomycetes bacterium | reverse complement strand
CTAGCGGCCGATCAGCTGGGTCACCACCACGGCCAGGCCGACCACGCCGAGGAACAGCGCGGCCGCGTACCACTGGGCCTGCCCGGACTGTACATAGCGCAGGCCGCGGGCGAGGCGCCTGGTCCCCAGCCCCGCCCCGTTGACGACCCCGTCCACCACCCGCTGGTCGAACCAGTAGGTGGCGGGGGCGAGGGCGCCGGCCACCGCCCGCACCAGGCCCTGCTCGTAGAGGTCGTCGAGGAAGTACTTCCGCTGCAGGGTCTTCCAGACCAGTGGCGCCCGCTCCAGGTACTCGTGCTCGGGCAGGCCGCGCCGGTACAGGGCGGTCCCGATGGCCAGGCCGGCCAGGGACAGGCCGGTGGCGACCACGATCAGGCCGACGTTGAGGGTCACCGGGCCGTGGGCCGGCAACGCCGGGGTCTGGATCCAGGTGGCGATCGAGTTGTCGCCGAGGCCGACGAAGCCGGCCAGGGCGGCGCCGATGGCCAGGACGACCAGCGGGAACAGCATGGCCGGTTCGGCCTCGCGGGGGTGGCCCTGGCCGCGGTAGGCGGCCCCGAAGGTGAGCCAGAGCATCCTGGCCACGTACAGGGCGGTCAGGAAGGCGGTGAGCATGCCGGTGACGAACACGATCTGGGCGACGCTCTGGCTGGTGGCCGCCTCCCCGGCCCCGCCGAAACCGGCGTTCCAGGCGTCGGTGAGGATCTCGTCCTTGGACCAGAACCCCGACAGCGGAGCCACCCCGGCAAGAGCCAGAGCGCCGACCAGGAAGGTCACGAAGGTGACGGGCATCGCCCGTGCCAGGCCGCCCATCTCGCTCATGTTGTTGGAGTGGACGGCGTGGATGATCGCCCCGGCGGCCAGGAACAGCAGCGCCTTGAAGAAGGCGTGGGTGAACAGGTGGAAGATCCCGGCCGAGTACCCGCCGACGCTCAGCGCGGCCATCATGTAGGCGAGCTGGGAGACGGTGGAGTAGGCCAGTACCCGCTTGATGTCGTCCTGGACCAGCGCCAGCAGGGCCGCGATCAGCATGGTGATGCTGGCCAGCACGCCGATCTCGTTCAGCACCCCCCCTGATGCCTCGAACACGGGGTAGATGCGGGCGACCAGGAAGACCCCGGCCGCCACCATGGTGGCGTCGTGGATCAGGGCCGACACCGGGGTCGGGCCGGCCATGGCGTCCGGCAGCCAGGTGTGCAGGGGGAACTGGCCCGACTTGCCGATGGCGCCGCAGAACAGCAGGGCGGCGCCGAGGGTGACGGTGGTGCTGGAGATGGCGCCGCTCTCGACGCCCTCGATGATCCGCTCGATCTCGAAGCTCCGTGCCGCCCAGGCGAACACGAAGATCCCGGCCATGAAGCCGAGGTCGCCGACCCTGGTGGTCAGGAACGCCTTGACCGCCGCCCTGGCGTTGGCCACGTCCTCCCAGTAGTGGCCGATCAGGAGGTAGGAGCAGACGCCCATGACCTCCCAGCCGAACAGCATCAGCAGCAGGTTGTCGGCCAGGACCACGATCAGCATCCCGGCGGTGAACAGCGACAGGTTGGCGAAGAACAGGGTGTAGCGCTCGTCGCCGCGCATGTAGGAGACCGAGTAGATCTGGACGAACAGCGACACGGTGGTCACCACCACCAGCATCACCGCGGCCAGGCCGTCGACCGTCATGCCCAGCGGGATGTCGAACTCCGCTCCGATCGGCGCCCACTCGAAGCTGACGTGGTAGGCGTCGGCCCCGCCGATCACCCCGGACAGGATGGCCAGGCTGATCACCCAGCCGACGGCGACGGCGAAGATGCCGACCGGGGCCCCACCGCCGGGCAGGCGCCTGCCCACCAGCAGCAGGACCGCCCAGGCCACCAGGGGCAGGGCGGGCACGAGCCAGGCCACCTTCTCCATTACGCTCCTCTGCCCGATTCCAGTTGGTCGATGGCCACCATGATCCTGACTGATCGGGCGGCGGAGCCCCCCGATCCCCCCTCGGCCCCCCGAACCCCTACCATCTCAACAGGTCGACCTCGTCGATGTTGACCGTCTCCCGGTTGCGGAAGATCAGCAGCACGATGGCAAGGCCGATGCCGACCTCGGCCGCGGCCACGGCGATCACGAACAGCGCGAACACCTGGCCGGAGACGAGCTGGTCGCGCAGGTAGGCGTTGAACGCGACCAGGTTGACGTTCACCGCGTTCAGCATCAGCTCGATGCTCATCAGCACCATCACCGCGTTGCGCCGGGCCAGCACGCCGTACACCCCGGCGCTGAACAGGAAGGCGGCGAACACCAGCGGGTACAGCAGCGGCATTGCTGGCTCTCCTAGGTGGCTAGTCGCGGCGGGCGAGGACGATGGCGCCGATCAGGGCGGCCAGCAGCAGCACGCTGACCGCCTCGAAGGGCAGCACGTAGTTGCGGAACAGCGAGTCGCCGAGGGCGGCGGTGGAGGTGGCGGCCTGGTTGGCGATGCGCTTGTCGCCGAAGGCGCCGGCCAGGAACACCGTCAGCATGACGAACACGCCGGCCCCGATGACGAACGCGCCGACCCGGGCCCGCAGGGTGTTGTCGAGCACCCGGCGGCCGACCGGGGCCCTGGTCAGCATGATGCCGAACAGGATCAGGACCACGATCGCGCCAACGTAGATGATGACCTGGACGAAGGCCACGAACGGGGCCGCCAGCAGCAGGAACACCCCGGCGATGCTGGAGAGGGCGACGACCAGGAACAGGGCCGCGTGGACGACGTTGCGGCTGGTCACCACCAGCAGGCCGGCCAGCCCACCGATCACGGCCAGGATCAGGAAGGCGATCTCCTGGCCGTTCACGCCTGTTCGCCTCGCTGGGCGGCGCGGAGCTTGCGGGCGGCGGCGGCCTTGGCCTTGGCCCTTGCCGTGCGCTCGGGCTCGCCGGCGGCGATCAGCCGGTCGTAGGTCTCCTGGTCGACCTCGACCTCCAGGTGCTCGGCGTCGGCCTGGGCGACGGCGGCGCCGGGGGCGACGTCGACGGCCGTTGCCGAGGCGGTCGGCTCGCCCTCGGGCGTCCGCGCCTCCGGCTCGCGGGCGTCGGGAGCCGGTTCCGCCGCCTCGGGGGCTCCGGCGGCCGACGGGGCCGGCGGGGCGGTCTCGGGCGCGGCCACCGCCGCCACCGGCGTCTCCACCGATGCCGGCGCAGCGGCCGGCGCCTCGGTGGCGGTGGCGGTGGGCGCCTCGGCCGCGGCGGCGCGGGCTTCGGCCTTGGCCTTGCGCATGTAGGCGGCCTTGGCCTTGGCCCTGGCCGTCCGGTCGGGTTCGCCGGCTGCCAGGAGACGGTCGTAGGTGGCCTGGTCGATGCCCGGCTCGACCTCGACGTCGGCGGGCCGGGCGGCGGCAGGGGCTGCCGCCGGCGCGGCCTCGGGCGCCGGGGCGGCGGGGGCGGCCTGGCCGGCGGCGGCCTGGGCCGGAGCCGCGGCGGCAGCGGCCGGTGGGGGCGGGGCCGCCGCCCGGGCCTGCTCGGCGGCGGCGGCCGCCTTGGCGGCGGCGGCCTCCCTGGCCTTGCGGGCCGACTCGACCTCCTTGGGCTCGACCGCGCCCTCCTCGAGCGGGTCGGGCGCCGGCACCGAGTAGGCCCAGGTGCGCAGCGTGTCCATCTCGTGGGTCAGCTTCTCGACCTGGGACTCGGCGTACTCGAACTCGGGGCTCCAGTGCAGCGCGTCGAACGGGCACACCTCGACGCAGATGCCGCAGTACATGCACAGCGCGTAGTCGATCGCGAAGCGGTCGAGGATGTTGCGGGTCCTGGCCCGGCCGCCCTCCTTGGGGGCGACGACCTCCTTGTGGGAGTCGATGTAGATGCACCAGTCGGGGCACTCGCGCGCGCAGAGCATGCACACGGTGCAGTTCTCCTCGATGAGCGCGATCACCCCCCTGGAGCGGGCGGGCAGGTCCGGCTTGACGTGCGGGTACTGCCGGGTGGCGGCCCGCCGCGACATCGTCCTGAAGGTGACGCCGAGCCCCTTGAGCAGCCCGACCCCCTTGAGCGCTGGCATCAGAACCCCACCTCGTAGACCTTGAGGAAGCCAACCACCAGGAGCAGCAGCAGCGACACCGGCACCAGGCGGAGCCAGGCGAACGTCTGCAGCTGGTCCTCGCGCAGGCGCGGGTAGGTCGAGCGGGCCCAGATCACGCAGAACGAGAGCGCGAGGACCTTGACCGCCAGCCACCACGGCCCGTCGAGGAACGGCCCCTTCCAGCCCCCGAGGAACAGGGTGGCCGCGATCGCCGACTGCGAGACGATCCCGGCGTACTCGGTGAGCAGGAAGAACGCGAACCGCAGGCCGGTGTACTCGGTGAGGTGGCCGAAGACCAGCTCGGAGTCGGCCACCGGCATGTCGAACGGCGGCCGCTGGAGCTCGGCGAGGCCGGCCACGAAGAACACCACCGCTCCGGGCAGCTGCCAGAGGAGCCACCACGGCTCC
>DATHIG010000569.1:0-4323 GCA_035490035.1 Actinomycetes bacterium | reverse complement strand
CGGGACACGAAGAACGGGATCAGTACCTCGGCGTAGTGGCTGAAGTCGTCGCGCCGGGACGTCAGGTAGTTCTCGTGGCAGCCGTACGAGTTGCCCGCCGAGTCGGTGTTGTTCTTGAACAGGTAGATGACGCCCCGGATGCCTTCCTCGCGGAGGCGCTGCTCGGCGGAGCCCAAGAGCTGTTCGAGGATCCGCTCCCCCGCCTTGTCGTGGACGACGAGGTCGGCGATCGAGTCGCAGTCGGGCGTGGCGTACTCGGGGTGGCTGCCGACGTCGAGGTAGAGGCGGGCGCCGTTCTCCAGGAACACGTTGGAGGAGCGGCCCCAGGAGACGACCCGGCGGAACAGGTAGCGGGCGACCTCGTCAGGGGACAACCGACGCTGGCCCCGGAACGTGCAGGTGACGCCGTACTCGTTCTCGAGCCCAAAGATGCGACGGTCCATGCGGCCATGCTACCGGACCGGGGCCGGCTTCTCGGCGGGTAGAGCTACACCAGCGTCGCCTCGAAGGCCCGCTTGGCCCGCTCCGGCCCGACCAGGGCGCCGAGGCTGGCGAGCAGCTCGGCGCGGTCGCGTTCCAGCAGCGTTGCGCCGGTCGCGGCGCTCGCCTGGTCGAAATCGACCAGCCAGGGCTGCCGCTCCTGGTCGACCATGACGTTGGCCGCGACCAGCTCGCCGTGGGCGATCCCGGCCCGGTGCAGCAGGGCGACCTGGCGCCCGAGCTCGGTCAGCAGCGGGTCGTCGACCTGGTCGGCGCCCAGCTCGTGCAGGTTCTGGCCGTGGATGCGGTGCTCGGCGAGCAGGCCGGCGCCGTTGTCGAAGGAGCGCACCAGCAGGATCTGGGGCGTGCGCACCCCGGCGGCGGCGGCCAGCAGCGCCATCGAGGCCTCGTGCTCGACCTCGTGGTGGGGCGTGCCGACCCGGACCGGCCGGGTCCGGTCCCGCCGGATGAGCCGGCGCCAGGCCCGCCACAGCAGGTCGCCGTCGCGCCACTCCCTGACCACGACCTTCACGAACAGCCCTTGCTCGGTGCCTCGGCCCTCGCCAGGCGAGCTTCCGTTACCGGTCACGTAGCGGGTCGAGCGGCGAACGTCGCCCCCGACCGGCTCCAGGCCGGTGGGGTCAAGGCCGTGCTCCTGCAGGGCGTTGCGCACCTTGGCAAGCGACGGGCGTGGATCGGGAGCGCCGAGGACGAACAGCACCAGCGACCCGGCCGCCCAGCCGAGGGCCGCACCGCCGACGACGTCGAACGGCAGGTGCGACCCGACGTAGATGCGGGCCAGGCAGACGCAGCCGGCGAGGATCCAGGCGACCCGGCGGGCCCGGCGGCCCAGGTAGGGGCTGGCCACCGTGGCCAGGGCCACGGCAACGGCCGAGTGCCCGGAGACATAGCCGAGGCCGCGTGCCGGCTCCCCGAGGATGTTCACGTCGTCGAGCAGGGTCTGGGGCCGGCCACGCTGGACGAACTCCTTCACCAGCTTGGCGATGAGGTAGATGCTGCCCGCGGCAAGGACGGCGTCCAGGGCCAGGCGGAGCCGTTTGGTGGCGAGGGCCAGGGCCGCCACCAGCGGCACGGCCCCGATCACGCCCAGCTGCATCACCAGCCAGACCGCCGGCCAGGTCCATCCGGGAAGCGCCAGCTCGTTGACGACTCGGAACAGCGCCGCCTCACGGTCGCCGATGAAGTTCTTGTGGATGGCCAGGGTGGTCACGGCCAGGATGGCGCTGCCGAGGACCACCCGGATGGCGTCGCTCGGGTGGCGGGTGTAGCCGGGCCGGGGCAGCCACGCCATCAGGCGACCCTCCTGACCTCCCCGGCGGCCGCGCCGTCGGCACCCTCCGGGTCGGGGGTCCGGGCGGGGATGCCGAGCAGCAGCCGCACCAGGCCGCCGACGGCCAGCCCGAGGGCGGCGCCGCCGACCATGTCCAGGGGCAGGTGCGCCCCCACGTAGATGCGGGCCAGGAACACCGCGGCGACGGCCGCTCCGGCCGCCCAGCGTCCCCAGCGGGGCAGCCAGGGCCAGGCGACCAGGGCCAGTGCGGTCACCACCGCGATGTGCCCGGAGACGAAGCCGAGCCCGTGCGGGGCGGCGCCGCGCACGACCACGTCGTCAAGCACGTCGGATGGGCGGCCACGCTCCACGAACCGCTTCACCACCTTGGCCAGGGCGTACACGCCGACGCCGGCCAGGGCCAGCCCGGCCGCCAGCCGCCAGCGCCGGAAGGCGAGCGCGGCCAGCACCGCCGCCGGCACGACCAGGAAGTTGCCGAGCTGCATCGGCACCCACACGATCGCAAACGGCAGGCTGGGCAGGTCGTTGACCAGCCGGAAGGCGTCGGCCTCGAGGGCGGCGACCCGGTCGGCGTTGACCGGCAGGGCGGACAGCACCAGCAGCACCGCGCCGGCGACAAGCCACAGCAGGTCGGTCGGGCGGCGCTGGATGGGCCGGCCGCCGGTCATCGCCGTCCGGTCCCGGTCGGGCTGGCCGCGTCCTTGGCCGGTGCCGCCAACGACTGCCTGCGCCACCACAGCAGGCAGAGCACCCCGACCAGGATGGGCAGGGCCCAGGTCAGCGCCCGGTAGACCAGCACGGCGGCGACGACCTGCGCCTTGTCGCCGCCGGCGGCGGTCATGCCGGTGATCAGCACCGCCTCCACCACCCCGGCCCCGCCGGGGGTGATGGGGATGGCGGTGGCCAGCCGGGCGAACGCGAACACGGCCAGGACCTCGGCCCAGCCGACCTCGGCGTCGCTGACCCCGACGGACCGCAGGGTGGCCAGCAGCACCAGGTACAGCGACAGGTGGCTGACCAGCGTGGCCGCCGTGATCGGGATCCAGCCGTGCTCCAGCAGGTCAAGGGTCCTGGCGCGGAACTTGACCGTCGCGATCTCCCAGCCGTGCACCGGCGGCCGCCGGATCAGGGCGAGGACCCGGGAGGTGGCCCGTCCGGCCACCACCCCGACCCGTTCGGCCATGTGCTCGCTGCGCAGCATCAGCGCGAACACCACGATGGCCGCCACCAGTCCCGCGATGCCGAGCAGGGCGGCCGTGACCCGACCGGCGCCGGCGTCGCCCTGCAGGGCGACAAGGGCGAGGGCGAGCACGGGGATGCCGAGCTTGGCGAAGGCGTTCCAGACTCCGGAGACGAGCACGGCGATGGTGGTGCGGGAGCGGGAGAACCCCCATCCCCCGAGCATCGCGTAGGTCATCCCGATGCCGATCGCCGACCCGGCCGGCACGGTGTTGGTGACCGCGGTCGTGGCCTGGGTCATGATCATGGCCCGGCCGAACGACAGGCCGGGGGTGACCGTCATCCACACGAACGCGTAGGTGCACAGGTTCCAGCCGGCGGCCACCGCCAGGGTGGTCAGCTCGGCCCAGGTCATGGCCGTGATGGCGGCCCACACGTCGCTCAGCGAGATGTCTCTGAGCAGGTAGTAGAAGATGGCGACGATCAGCACGATGGAGATGGCGATCCGCAGGGCCATCTTGCCCGGCGACGAGCGCTTGGCGGTGCCTTCCGCCGCGTCCTGACTCATCGCTGCACCTCCGCCGCCCGATATCCGGCCAAGCATCTGGCATGCCGCCCCCAACGGCAAGGGGGAACCTCCTCGAGCACCTGACCACGCCACGGTGGGTCCGCCCCGATTCCTGGGCGAGGCAGCATCGGCCCAATGCCTGGCGCCGCCGCGGTCGGTCCACCGGCGCCCGGCCGGCCCGTGCGGTCGGTCGATCGGCGCCCGGCCGGCCCGTGCGGTCGGTGGATCGGTGCCGCGCGGCTAGCCCGGTGCCGTCAGGGGATCGGAACCGGCCGATCGCGGCTGACCAGGGTCAGCAGCACGATCGCGTGAGTCCAGGACAGCGGGGCGACCGAGCGGGGGGCGCCGTCGCCGCGTCCCACCCGCTCCGGGAAGGCGCCGAGGGCGGTCCGATGGCCGAGCAGCCAGGCCAGCCGGGCCTCGGCGGCCTGCCGATCGCCTCCGGCCATCGCGGCGAGGGCGAACGAGGCCGTCGCCGGCGTCCACGGGTCGCCCCCGAGCCACGGCCGGCCCGGCACCGCCCCACCGGCGACCGTGAGCCGTCGCCAGCCGGTGGCGATCGCGCGCTGCACCGCCGGGTCGGGCTTGGCGAACGGGGGCGCCAGCCAGGCGACGGCTGCATCAGGCCCACCACCGTCCGGATGGCGCTGGAACCCCGCCGGCCCGAACCGGTCCCGCACCCCACGCTCCAGCCGGTCCGCCGCCTGGGCCCAGGCGTCCCGCCGGTCCGCCGCCTGGGCTCGGGCCTCCCGCCGGGTCGCCGCCTGGGCTCGGGCGTCCCGCC
>DATHIG010000568.1:0-4476 GCA_035490035.1 Actinomycetes bacterium | reverse complement strand
CTCCAGCAGGGCTCGGGTCTCGGTGATGAAGTAGACGAGGGCGACGATGGCCAGGAAGCAGCCGATGGCCAGGCGGAGGCGGCGTTCGGCGGTGCGGATGGTGAGGGAGGCGCCGATGCGGGCGCCGGGGACCACGGCGATGGTGAGCAGCACGGCCAGGCGCCAGTCGATGTCACCGAGGAGGGCGTGGGTGACGGTGGCGGGGACGCCGAAGATGCCGACGCAGACCAGCGAGGTGGCGATGGCCGACTTGAGCGGCAGGTGGAGCAGCTCGGTGAAGGCCGGGACCATGATCACCCCGCCCCCGATGCCGAGCAGCCCGGACAGCAGCCCCGCGGCCAGCCCGATACCGGCCGCCGTCCACCGCGAACGGGCCGGCGGCTCGGCGGCCGGCTCGGCTGGGTCGGCCGGGGCCGGCGGGTCGTCCTGGGAGGCGTTGCCGGCGAAGGCGGTGCGCCAGGCGGTGAAGGCGAGCAGGACGGCGATCAGCAGCAGGAGCAGGTGGCCCTCGCCGGGGACGGCGTGGGAGAGCAGGGAGCCGCCGACGACCGCGAGCAGGCCGGCGGCGGCCGCCGGGGTCACCAGGCGCCAGTCGATCAGCCCTTCCCGCTGGTAGCGCAGGGTGCCCG
Organism: Actinomycetes bacterium; assembly: GCA_035490035.1. Taxonomy (GTDB): domain Bacteria; phylum Actinomycetota; class CALGFH01; order CALGFH01; family CALGFH01; genus CALGFH01. Next base: position 3,847 of record DATHIG010000568.1, on the reverse strand, counting down.
AGATCGCCCCGGGCAGGATCGATGGCAGGGTGGTGCCGACCGCGACCAGCGGCGCCGCCCCCAGCGCCCGCAGCCCCGGGTTGCTGACGATCGCCCCGCCGATCCCGAACAGGGCGCTCAGCACCCCGGTCCCCAGACCGAGCAGCAGGGTGAGGACGTCGCGGAGCGGACCGGCCTCCATGGCCGTCTAACGCACCGGGGTGCGCAGTGCCGCCGCCACCTCCGGCGTCGCGAACTCCTCGAAGGCGTAGGCGGCCGCCCGCACCCCCCGGTAGTAGTTGGCCAGCAGCAGGCGCTCGTTGGGGGCATGGATCCGGTCCTCGGGCAGCATCACCCCGAGGTAGACGCAGGCCGCGCCCAGGGCATCGGAAAGGGCCCGCTCCGGCCCCGAGCCGCCCTCGCGGTTGAACAGCGGCTCCTTGCCGAACGCCCTGGCGACGGCCCTTGCCGCCGCCCGGTTGCCGGGATGGTCCAGCGGCGTCAGGGCCGGCTTGACCCCGCCGAAGGAGCGCACCGAGACCTCGACATGCTCGGGAAGGCGGTCGCGGACCCAGCGCTCGAACAGCGGCTCCAGCCGTGCCGGGTCCTGGTCGGCGACCAGCCGGAAGGAAACCTTGGCGTGGGCCTCGGCCGGGATGATGGTCTTGGAGCCGATACCGGTGAAGCCGCCCCAGATGCCGTTGACGTCGGCCGTCGGCCGTCCCGACATCCGCTCCAGCGGGGAGAAGCCCTCCTCACCCGGCAGGGCGCCCACCCCGGTGACGGCCTTGAACTCCTCGGGATCGAACGGCAGGGCGGCGAAGTTGGCCCGCTCCTCGTCGGTCAGGTCGACGACATCGTCGTACCAGCCGGGGATGCTGATGCGGCCGGCGGCGTCCTTGAGCCCGGCCAGCAGGGCCACCAGCTCGGCCACGGCGTTGGGGACCGCACCCCCGAAGGAGCCCGAGTGCAGATCGGCCGGGGCGGTGCGCAGGTCGACCTGGAGGTAGATGAGCCCACGCATGGCCGTGACCAGGGAAGGGACGTGCTCGGCGACCATCCCGGTGTCGGACACCATCACCAGGTCGCAGGCCAGCCGCTCCGCATGCTCGCCGAGGAAGGCGTCGATGTTGGGCGAGCCGGACTCCTCCTCGCCCTCGACGAAGAACTTGAGGTTGACGGGCAGGCGGCCGTCGGCGGCCAGCAGGTGGCGGACGGCCGAGACCTGGAAGTGGATCTGGCCCTTGTCGTCGGAGGCGCCGCGGGCGTGCAGGCAGCCGTCACGCACGGTCGGCACGAACGGCGGGGTCGTCCACTGGTCGAGCGGGTCGGCGGGCTGGACGTCGTGGTGGCCGTAGACGGTGAGGGTCGGGGCGTCGGGCCCGGCCCCCAGCCACTCCGCGTACACGGCGGGCTGGCCACCGTCGACGGCCAGCACCTCGGTGTCGAGCCCGGCCGCCTCCAACAGCCCGGCCAGATGCTCGGCGGAACGGCGCACATCGGCCGAGTGCTCGGGGTCGCTGGAGATGGAGGGGATGGCACACCACTCGGACAGCTCGGTCACGAGCGCGTCCGCCTCGGCCTGCACGAAGGCATCGATATCGGCCACGGGAACTCCTGGAGAGCGCGCTGAAGTGGACCAAACGGCGACAGGAGGCTATCAGAGGGGCCCGGTGCTGGTCGGGTCGGTGCCAGCTCGCCCGGTTGGCCCTATCCTGCTGGAATGCCATCTACGGTACGCATCGGCATGGTCGGGGCGGGCGCGGTCGCGGCCCGCCACGTGCGGACGCTGCTGGCCGTGAACGGGGTCAGCGTGGCCGCGGTCGCCGACCCGGCCCTGGAGCGGGCGAAGCAGCTGGCCGAGGAGGCCGGCGCGGCCGCCTACCCCACTCACCTGGAGCTGCTGGAGAGCGAGCGGCTGGACGCCGTCTACATCTGCGTCCCGCCGTTCGCCCACGGCCCCCCCGAGCTGGCCGCCATCGACGCCGGCCTGCCGTTCTTCGTCGAGAAGCCGGTCGCGATCGACCTGGAGACGGCCGCGACGATCGCCTCCCGGCTGGCCGAGCGGCCGTTGCTCACCTGCACCGGCTACCACTGGCGCTGGCTGGACATCTTCGAGCGGGCGGCCGAGCTGCTGGCCGCCAACCCGGCCCGCCTCGTCCAGTGCCACTGGCTGGACAAGGTGCCGCCACCTCCCTGGTGGCCGCGCCGGGACGGCTCCGGCGGGCAGACCATCGAGCAGACCACCCACGTCCTGGACGCCGCCAGGGGCCTGGTCGGCGAGGTCACCGAGGTGCAGGCGTTCGGCTCGCGGAGCTCCGCCCGGCTGGGGGCGGCCTCGGCCTCAAAGGAGCGAACGGCCGAGGCGGCCCTCGGCGGCGCCGACATCCACGACGTCACGGTGGCCAGCCTGCGGTTCGCCAGTGGCGCGCTCGGCACGGTCGCCTCCACCTGCCTGCTCCCCCGCCTGCACCGGGCCGGCGTGCACGTGGTCGCCGGCGGCCTCTCGCTCGACCTGTCCGAGACCGAGCTGGTGGTGGAGGCGGACGGCCAGCGCTCGGTCTGGACGGCCGCAGGCGACGCCCGGCCCCGGCCCGACCGCGACTTCGTGGCCGCGCTGCGCGGCGGGCCCGACGCGATCAGGGTGCCGTGGCCGGAGGCCTACCGGACCCACCTGCTGGCCTGCGCGATCACCCGCTCGGCCGAGGAAGGCCGTCCGCTGCGCCTTGCCGGGGGGAACGGCGATGGCTGACCGCCGGCCGGTGCGGCTGCTGGTGATCGAGCGGCCGGGAGTGGCCAGGCTGGCCGACGATGACGAGCCGGCCCCGGCCGGTGGCCAGTTCCGGCTGGCGACGCTCTACACCGGGCTGTCGGCCGGGACCGAGCTGACCTTCTACAAGGGCACCAACCCCTACCTGCATGCCGCCTGGGACGAGCGGCTCGGGGTGTTCCGGCACGACCGGCCGGCCACCGGGTTCCCGGTCCGCGCCCCCGGCTACATGGAGGTCGGCCGGGTCAGCGAGACCAGCACCGAAGCGGTCGCGGTTGGCGACCTGGTCGCCATGGCCTACGGGCACAAGACCGGCCATACCGTCGACCCTGCCGTCGACCGCTTCGTGCCCCTGCCGCACGACCTGGACCCGGTGCTCGGCGTCTACGTCGCCCACATGGGCCCGATCTGCGCCAATGGGCTGCTGCACGCCGCCGCCGACGCCGCCGGGCCGGGGGCGCTGCAGCTCGGCGACGGGGTGCGCGGCCGCCTCGTGCTGGTCACCGGGGCCGGCGTCGTCGGCCTGCTGGTCGCCCTGCTGGCCCGCCACCACGGCGCCGCCGAGGTGCTGGTCGCCGACGCGACCCCGGAACGGCTGGCGGTGGCACGGGCCCTCGGCCTGGACGCGGTCGACGACGGCGACGGCGCCGCCTGGCGGACGGTCAAGGAGCGCTGGCGCCGCGAACCCGACGACTGCGGCGCCGACGTCGTCTTCCAGTGCCGCGGCCGGACCGCCGCCCTGGCCGGCGCCCTACGCAGCCTCCGGCCCCAGGGCACCGTCATCGACCTGGCCTTCTACCAGGGCGGGGCGCCCGACCTGGCGCTGGGCGAGGAGTTCCACCACAACGGCCTGACCATCCGCTGCGCCCAGATCGGCCGGGTGCCCCGTGGCCTGGCCCACCTGTGGGACCGGCGCCGCCTGGCCGCCGAGACGGTGGAGCTGCTGCGTGCAAACGGCCCAGCGATGCGCGAGCATCTGGTCACCGACCTGGTCCCGCTCGGCGACGCGCCAGCCCTGCTGGCCGACCTGGCCGCCCGCCGTCGCCACATCCTCCAGGCGGTGTTCGCCTGCCCGGCGGCGACGGCCTGACCCACGCG
>DATHIG010000567.1:0-3090 GCA_035490035.1 Actinomycetes bacterium | reverse complement strand
CCGATCGGCACCTCGGCCTCTTCGAAGCCGGACCACAGGCCGCGGAACATGCCCCGCGACACCTGGCCGTGCAGGCGGCTGACGCCGTTGGCGCGCTGGGCCAGGCGCAGGCCCATGATCGCCATGTTGAACATCGCGTGGTCGCCGCTCGGCTCGGCCCCCAACTGCATGATCTGGTCGATCTCGAGGCCGGTCTCGACCCCGTGCGACCCGAAGTAGCGCTCGATGAACGACCGCGGGAAGCGGTCGATGCCGTCCGGGACCGGCGTGTGGGTGGTGAAGATGGTGCCGGCCCGCACCGTCTCGATGGCGGTGGCCGCGTCGAGGCCGCGCTCCTGGACCAGGCGCCGGATGCGCTCCAGTCCCAGGAACCCGGCGTGGCCCTCGTTGGTGTGGAACACCTCGGGCTCGATCCCGAGGGCGTGCAGGGCACGGACCCCGCCGATGCCGAGCAGGATCTCCTGGCGCAGGCGGTGCTCACCGCCGCCGCCGTACAGGCGGTCGGTCACCGCCCGCTCGACCGGGCCGTTCTCGTCGACGTCGGAGTCGAGCAGCAGCAGCGGCGCCCTGCCGACCTCGGCCCGCCACACCTGGGCGTGCAGCACGGCGTCGGGCAGGCGCACCGAGACCAGCAGCGGCTTGCCACCGCCGTCCCGGACCAGCTCGAAGGGGAGCTCGTGGGGGTTGAAGGCCGGGTAGGACTCCTGCTGGCGGCCGTCGGCGGTGAGGGACTGGCGGAAGTAGCCGGATCGATAGAACAGGCCGACGCCGACCACGGGCACGCCGAGGTCGCTGGCCGCCTTGAGGTGGTCGCCGGCGAGCACGCCGAGGCCGCCCGAGTACTGGGGCAGGACCTCGCTGACGCCGAACTCGGGCGAGAAGTAGGCGATGCGGGACGGGGCGTTGGCCAGCGTCTGGTACCAGCGCGGCTCGTCCAGGTAGCGCTCGAGGTCGTCGAGCAGGGCCTGCTGGCGGGCGATGAACCCGGGGTCGGCGGCGGCCTGCTCGAGCACGTGGGCGTCGGTCTCGTTCAGCATGCGCAGCGGGTTGTGCCCGGAGGCGTCCCAGCCGGCGGGGTCGATGGTGCGGAACAGCTCCTGGGTTGCCGGGTGCCAGCTCCAGCGAAGGTTGTGGGCGAGGACGCGCAGCGGGGCCAAGGCGTCGGGCACGGTGGGCAGCACCGTGAATCGGTGTAGTGGTCTCATGGTTGAACGATCATACAAGTGGACCCGGATCGTCGGAACGGGACGTCCACACCGATCAGGACGCGCTGTCACAACAGCGCAGTAACGAATCATCGCCGGCCGCGATGATCGGGGGGATGGCCGAGCTGACCGAGGTCGACATCGAGGTGCTGGTCCGCGGTGGCCGGGCCGGTGACACCTATGCCCTCGGGCAGCTGTACGACACCTACCGCGACCGGGTGGCCCGGTTCGCGACCGGGCGGCTCGGCGACGCGGAGAAGGCGGAGGACGTGACCAGCGAGACTTTCGAGGCGGTGTGCCGCAACCTGGCCTCCTATCGGCCGGGCACCGACTTCGAGGCGTGGCTGTTCACGATCGCCCAGCGCCGGGTCGCCGACCACTTCCGGCGACAGTCGCGCCGCCGGGAGGTAGCGCTCGACGAGACGGTGCAGCCGGCCGTCGGCGGGCCGGAGGAGGCCGTGCTGGCCGCCGAGCGGCGGGCCGAGGTCGCCGGCGCCTTCCGGCGGCTGCGGGCCGATCAGCAGGAGGTGCTGGCCCTGCGAGTGCTCGGCGGCCTGTCGGCCGCGCAGGTCGGCGAGGTGCTCGGCAAGTCGGAGGGGGCGGTACGGGTCGCCCAGCACCGGGCGCTGCGCTCGCTCAGGGAGGAGATGGGGGTGACGGCCGGATGATCGGACCCCGGGGGGACACCCCGATGGATGCCGACGGCGACCTCACCGCCCTGGCCGCGCTCGACCGGGCCCTTGACGAGCTGGCCGCCGGCCGCGACACCGGGGCGGCCGGCGAGGCCGCCGCCCTCGCCGCGTTCGCCGCCGAGCTGCAGGCGGCCGTGCCGGCCCCGCCGGCCGCTGTCGCCGAGCACGGCCGGGCCGCCTTCCTCGCCCGGGCCGGGGTGGCCAGCCGCGCTGGTCCGAGCGGTCAGGGCTTCGGGGGTCGCGCGGCCCTCGACCGGGTCGGGGTGGCGGGGCGGTGGCGGCGCTGGCTGCCCGTCCGGGTGATGGCCCTGGCCGCCGCGCTGGTGCTGCTGGCGGCGGTGCCCGCGGTGGCCAGGCAGGCGCGGCCGGGGACGGCGCTGTGGCCGCTGCGCCACGCCGGCCAGCAGGTCCGCCTTGCCCTGGCCGACGACCCGGTGCAGCGGGCCCGCCTGCGGCTGAACACCGCCCAGTCCTTCATCGCCGCCGGGGCGGGTGCCGGTGAGGAGCGCCGGGAGGACCTGGCCGACCAAGCCAGGGACGAGGTCAGAGCCGCCCTGGAGGTCATCGGCGACCTCGCCGGCCCGCGGGCGGCGGCAGAGCGGTCGAGGGCCGAGCGGCTCCTGGCCGACCTCGAGGCGCTCGAGGACAACCCTGATGACCGCTCCGGGCCGGGCTCCGGGCCGGGCTCCGGGTCGGGAGCGGACGAGGACCGCTCCGGTCGCGGTGGCGGCGGACCCGATGACCGTGCCGCCGGCGACGACGACGACGGCTCCCGGTCGGGGAGCGGCTCCTTGGGGCCCGGGCCCGGGTCGGGCTGGTCGGGGTCGGGTGGGTCCGGCGATGACTGAGCGGCCCGGCGACCGGGCCCTCGGCGGGCGCTACCGGATGGCGGCGCTGCTGGCCGCCGGCGGGATGGGCGAGGTCTGGGCCGCCGAGGACGTCCTGCTCGGCCGGCCGGTCGCGGTCAAGCTGCTCGGCCCGGCGCTGGCCGGCGACGGCCGGGCCGCGGAACGCCTGCGGCGGGAGGCGCGCGCCGCCGCCCGGCTGGTCCACCCCAACATCGCCGGCGTCCTCGATCTCGGCGAGCAGGACGGGCGTCCCTACCTGGTGATGGAGCTGCTGGAAGGGAGAGCCTGGCCGCAAGGCTGTCCCGCGCCGGCCCGATGGCGCCGGCCGAGGCCGCCGAGGTCGCG
>DATHIG010000566.1:0-2230 GCA_035490035.1 Actinomycetes bacterium | reverse complement strand
CGGGCGACGCTGTACAAGTATTTCTCCGACGTCGAAGCGATCCTGTTCGCCTGGCACGAACGTCAGATCACCGGCCACCTCCAACAGCTCGCCCAAGTCCGAGACCAAGCTGGCGACGCTGGCCAGCGGCTCAACGCGGTGCTGGAGGCCTGGGCGCTGATTGCTCACGAGTCCCGCGGGCATCACGACAGCGAACTGGTGGCGTTCCTGCATCGAGACGAGCAGGTCGCCCGAGCGCAGCAGCAGCTGCGCCACATGATCCGAGACCTGCTGACCGAGGCCGCAGCGGCCGGCGACCTGCGGGACGATGTCGCCCCTGACGAGCTCGCCAGCTATTGCCTGCACGCCCTTACCGCAGCCAGCAGCCTGCCGTCCAAGGCCGCGGTCCGCCGGCTCGTCACGGTCACGCTGGCTGGGTTGTACCCCACGGGTCTTGTGACCGGCCGGACATCAGGCCCACCGAACCGGCCTCGCACCTGAAGGCCGTCCCGAAGCCAGTCCTTTAGGCAGTCACGCCGCTGCGCAACAGGCTGCCAGCCACCGCCGGCAGGAGCCGGGGAGCGCCGCCACCCTCCAGCGAGCAACGACAGGGCGTCGTAGCGATCTCCGTCGACCCGGGCAGCCACCTGCCTAGCAGCAGATACCCCTCTAGGGTATGATGCGGCCATGCCTTCGCTGATCCTGCGGTGACGCCGGTCGGGAGAGACGATGACCGCCCGGCTGACGGCGTCCCAGGCGCGCGACACCAACCGCACGGCTGCCAGCCGAACCGCCCCTGGAACAGTTCGCGCAAAGGAGCCTCCGTATGGTGACCGAGACCATCTCCGTTCCCGAAATCCACTGCGACCACTGCAAGACCTCCATCGAGGGAGCCCTGCAACCCATCGGTGGGCTCCAGCGCGCCACCGTCGACATCCCAGCCCGGACGGTGACGGTGACCTACGACGACGCGTCAGTGGACCGTGGCGATCTGGTCGACGCGATCGAGCAGCAGGGCTACGAGGTCCCCGCCCAGTAGGCACCGCAACACCAGGCAGCACCAGAGGCGAGACCGACCGATGACCGACACCACCCGCGAGCACGCGGCCCCCACCGGCGCCAGCCCACTCGACTTCAACGTCGAGGGGATGACCTGTGGCTCGTGCGCCGCCCGGGTCCAGCGCGTGCTCGGTCGCCAGCCCGGCGTGGCCAGCGCCGAGGTCAACTTCGCCACCGGCAAGGCCCGGGTCGCACCCGACGGCGCGGTCGCCGTCGGCGACCTGGAGGCCGCCGTTGAGCGCATCGGGTATCGCATCACGCCGGTCGGGGCCGGCGGGACGGGCGACCCTGAGCGGCGGGCCGAGGCCGCATGGCGCCGGCGGCTGCTGGTCGCCGGCCCGCTGGCGCTGGCCCTGGTCGCCTTGGCCATGGCGCCCGGCGGGGCGATGGAGGAGCCGTGGGGCAGGCTGGCCGCACTCGCGCTGGCCACCCCAGTGCAGTTCTGGGTCGGGTGGCCGTTCCTGCGCGAGGCCGCCCGTCGGGCCCGCCGCCGCACCGCCAACATGGACACGCTCATCGCGATGGGCACGCTGGCCGCCTACGGATTCTCGGTGGCCCAGCTGGCCACCGGCGGGATGGACCTGTACTTCGAGGCGTCCGCGGTGATCATCGCCTTCCTCGTCCTGGGCCGGTACTTCGAGGCCAGGGCCAAGGGCCGAGCCGGGCAGGCCATCCGCGCCCTGCTCGAGCTGGGCGCCAAGCAGGCCCGGGTGGTCCGCGACGGCCAGGAGGTCATGGTGCCGGTGGACCAGGTGGCCGTCGGTGACCTGCTCCGGGTCCGCCCCGGGGAGAAGGTCCCAACCGATGGCGAGGTCGTCGCCGGGGCCAGCGCGGTCGACGAGTCCATGCTTACCGGCGAGTCGGTCCCGGTCGAGAAGGCGGTGGGCGACCCGGTCACCGGGGCCACGGTCAACACCAGCGGCGTGCTCGGTGTGCGGGCGACCAGGGTCGGGTCCGAGACCGCCCTGGCCCAGATCGTCCGGCTGGTGGAGGACGCCCAGGCGTCCAAGGGCCACATCCAGCGGCTGGCGGACCGGGTGGCTGGGGTGTTCGTCCCGGTCGTGATCGCCATCGCCTTGGCCACCTTCGCCGGTTGGGCGCTGGTCGCCCAAGACCCTCAGGCCGGCCTGGTCGCGGCCGTGGCCGTGCTGATCATCGCCTGCCCGTGCGCGCTGGGCCTGGCCACCCCGAC
>DATHIG010000565.1:0-2334 GCA_035490035.1 Actinomycetes bacterium | reverse complement strand
GGCCGCCGCAGGGCCGCCTCGTCCACCACCGCCCACAGCCGCGGCGCGTCCACCCGCGTCAGCAGCGCCTGACGGGCCACCCGCAGCGCGACCCGGCGCTCGGCCTCGTCCGGGGACTCGTCCAGGTGCGCGCCGCCGATCACCGCCCGCATGTAGTCCTCGGTCTGCAACAGCCCTGGGATGTACTGGCCCTCATAGCTCCGGATGAGCGTGGCCGCCGACTCCAGATCGACATAGGCGCGGAACCACTGGGGCAGGAGGTCGCCGTACTGTTGCCACCAGCCGGGCGCGTTGGCCTCGCGCGCGAGCATGAGGAACGCGACCACCTCATCGGGGTCGGTGGCCCCGTAGAGGCGCAGCAGATCGACGATGTCACGTTCCTTGAAGCCGACCTGGCCGTTCTCCAGCCGGTGGATCTTCCACTCCGACGCCCGAATCGCCTCGCCGGCCTGCTCCCGCGAGAGACCCTTCTCGGTCCGCAGCCGCCGCAGCTGCGAGCCGACCAGCATGCGGCGGACGGTCGGGCCGCCCCCCGGTCCCAGCTGCGCCTCGGTCACGTCTGCCTCCCGCAGCCTGGTTAGCACAGAGCTTGCTGCTTCGTCCAGGCTGTCGCGGTTCTGCGCCTGGCGTTCGACAGTTGGATCCGCACTCGGCGTGGTCTGCCGCCCGACATCGGTCCGGAACGCGCCCGATGGCGGCGCAGCCCGGGTGTCGGACGACATCGTTGACCGTCAGCCGCGGAGGAGGCGCGGGGAGCGGGAGGCAACGGCCGTCAGGCTCCACTTCCCAGCCCCTCCGGCCAGGCCCCCACGCCGCCGAGGCGAGCCTCGATTGGCCCGCGGCCGATCGGGCCGAGGCGCCGTGGCCCGCTCGGCCCGGGTACGCCGGCGCACGACGACTGGGGCGCTGTCGCCGGCGAGGGCACGGCGGCCGGCCTGGGTCAGCAGGACGTAGTCGGGGGCAACCACGACGAGCTGGCGGTTGGCGAGCGAACGGGTGACCCGGCGTCCGACCGGCCAGCGAGTGGCATACCCGCTGGCCGCCTCGAGCTGCTCGAGGGCCGCCCGCTCGGCGGCGGCGAGCCCCTCAGAGGGGGAATCGGCCAGGCTGTCCCGGTCACCAGCGAGCGGCCCGCCGTCGTGGGCGTCGCAGACTCCTCGCAAGGTGGCGACCAGCTCCACCGTCTCGACCCCCTTGGGAAGGCCGACCTGTGCTCCCGACTCGCGCATGGCGCGGTCGAGCTGAGCGTCGTCGTCCCCGCTCCACAGCACCACCGGCGTGTCCGGCTGGCGGCGCCGCAGGATCCGGGTCGCCTGGATGCCGTCCATCTGGGGCATGAACAGGTCCATGAGCACCACGTCGGGGTGATGGGCGGCGGCCTGGGCCAGGGCCTGGATGCCATCGGCGGCCTCGCCGACCACCGCCAGCCCGGCCTGCTCAAGGGCCGAGCGGACGCCGGTGCGCAGCGCCTGGCTGTCATCGACGACCAGCACCTTCAGCGCCCTCGCGGTATCGGTGTCGATGCTCGCGTGCGCCATTGCGTCCCCTGCATGTTCTGGCGGGTATGGCCGATGCGGTTTGTGTTCGTGGCCTTGACGCGCGTTATGATCGGCCATGCCAAGTGCAGATGCAACTGCCAGATGCTAAGTGCAGACACCAAGTGCGGGCACGGTGGGACGGCTCGGCACCCGGGGCGGTGGCGAGCATGCGTGGCCCCGGGCGGTGTGGCGAGGATGCGCGGCACGCCGCTCAACGTCACCGACGTGACCGAGATCGAGATTCGGCCCGGAGGCGGGCCCGGCCGTCGTGCCCTACCGAGAAGGGCCGATCCGCTGAAGGGCCGGGACGAGGGAGATGGCTGACAATGGGTGAAGGGGCAGGGTCAAGGGCGCACAACGGCATGCCCGCCGGGGAACTGCGCGGGGCCCACTGGCGCAAGAGTCGGCGCAGCAGCGCCCAGGGCAACTGCGTCGAGACGGCCGAATTGCCAGGCGATCAGGTCGCAGTTCGGAACTCCCGGCATCCGAAGGGACCGGCGCTGATCTTCAGCCAGGCCGAGGTCCGCGCGTTCCTCGAGGGCGTCAAGGATGGCGACTTCGACGACCTGGTGCGGTGAGGCTCCGACACCCGGTGCTGATGGTGACGGGTCGAGGCGGGCGTTTCGCCGCCACGCCGTCAAGACCGCTGGGGAACGGCGCCCCATGAGGCACGGGACCCCACCAAATCCGCAAACCGGGAGTTGTTGACGAGAGCGGTACGACCTAGAGTCACCAGGAACGTCCACGACAGCGCGCAAGGCGAAGGTGCTCCCCCCGTGACAGACAGATCCCCCCC
>DATHIG010000564.1:0-4608 GCA_035490035.1 Actinomycetes bacterium | reverse complement strand
GCTGGCCGAGGGCCTGCCGCGGGAGGTCCAGCGCGACCCTCGGGTCATCGAGGCCTACCTGGGGAAGGCGGCGTCCTGATGGACGAGGTCCAGCTGGACGTCAAGGACATCCACGTCTTCTACGGCAACATCGAGGCCGTGAAGGGCATGTCCTTCCACGTCAAGCAGGGCGAGATCGTCTGCCTGATCGGCGCCAACGGGGCCGGCAAGACGACCACCCTGCGCACCATCTCCGGACTGCTGCGGCCGGCCGAAGGGGCGATCTTCTACGAGGGGCAGCGGATCGACCAGGTGCCCGCCCACCAGATCGTCAGCCTGGGCGTGGCCCAGTCGCCGGAGGGGCGGCGCATCTTCCCGCGCATGAGCGTCCGCGAGAACCTGGACATGGGCGCGTTCATCCGCCGCGACCCCGCCGGGCAGCGCGAGGACATGGACCGGATCATGGAGCTGTTCCCGATCCTCAAGGAGCGGGCCAGGCAGGCGGCCGGGACGCTCTCCGGGGGCGAGCAGCAGATGCTGGCCATCGGCCGGGCGCTGATGGCCAAGCCCAAGCTGCTGCTGCTGGACGAGCCCTCGATGGGCCTGGCCCCGATCGTGGTCCAGCGCATCTTCGATATCGTCCGGGAGATCAGCGAGCAGGGGATGACCATCCTGCTCGTCGAGCAGAACGCCGCGCAGGCGCTGAGCCTGGCCGACCGGGGCTATGTGATCGAGACCGGCAAGATCGTCCTCGAGGACGAGGCCAGGTCGCTGCTGGCCAACGAACGGGTACGAAAGGCCTACCTCGGCGAGGAATAACAGGGTATTGGCCTGGGCCCGCGGGTACGGCGCCTGGAGCTGTCCGGCGAGGGCCCGAGAGCCTTTGGCTCCGTTCGCGCACCTTCCCCGAGTGCGCGCGTTCTCTACTCGGTCCTCGGACCCTCGCGCCGGACGGACCTCGGGGCCCCCGTGGGGACCCCGATTGGGGGCACGCTAACAGCAGGCCGGGTGGAGGGTCAACAGCGCCAATCCCTTGTGCCGCAACGGTTCCAGCATCGTTGCAGGTCGCACCTGCAACGATGGATCGTGGCCGTCGCGGCAGTTTCCCCACGTAGCTCACCTGGGTCATGTCCGGGCCGCCCGGTACCTAGTCCGTCCCGCGAGCTTCCCGATCCGGACGAGATCCTCGCGATCCGCTGTTTGAGGCTGTCCGCGGGCGGGGTAGGAGTGGACCGTCCTGACCAGAGCACCTCCCATGACCCATGGGGGACTCGGTGAACCTGACCCTCCCACCAGCGTCCAGCTGCCTTCCCGACGTTCGGCGCACGGTCGCCCGGACGCTCGCGGGTGTGGACGACGACGTGGTCGCCGACGTGCTCCTGGCCCTCGACGAGGCGATCAGCAACGCCATCCGCCACGGCTCCCGTGCGGGCGGGCCGGTGCTGGTGACCCTGGAGCACGACGGGGAGTGGATCGAGATGACGGTCCGCGACGGCGGGCCGACCCCCCGCCTGCCCCGGCTGCCGGCTGCGGCGCCGCCGGTCCTCGACACCGGCGGCCGCGGGCTGTGGCTGATCCTGCAGCTGGTCGACGAGGTCCGCCTGCGGCGGGTGGGGGACGGCACCCAGCTCACCCTGCGGCGCCGGGCCGCGTCCAGGGTGGACAGCATGGTCGGTCCCGACGTGGGTGGTTGATAGACTCGCCTGCGTGGCCACCTCTGCATCCCCATTGGTCCTGCTGGACGGGCACAGCCTCGCCTACCGGGCCTTCTTCGCCCTGCCCAGCGACCTCCAGACGACCACCGGCCAGGTGACCAACGCCGTCTACGGCTTCACCACCATGCTGGTCAAGCTGTTCGGCGATTTCTCCCCCGACCGGATCGCGGTCTGCTTCGACCTGGGCCGGCCGGCCTACCGGCATGACGTCTACGACGGCTACAAGGCCAACCGCCGGACCGCCCCGGACGAGTTCAGCTCCCAGATGCCGCTGATCCGCGAGGTGCTGGCCGCCCTGCGCATCCCCGTGGTCGAGGTCGCCGGCTACGAGGCCGACGACCTGATCGCCACCCTGGTCGGGCAGGCCAAGGGCGAGGAGCTGCCGGTGCTGGTCGTCACCGGCGACCGGGACAACCTGCAGCTCATCGACGACGACGCCGGGGTCCGGGTGATGATGACCCGCCGCGGCATCACCGACACCGCCATCTACGACGAGGCCGCCGTCCAGGAGCGCTACGGCGTGCCGCCCGAGCGCTACATCGACGTGGCCGCGCTGCGCGGCGACCCGTCCGACAACCTGCCCGGCGTGCCCGGGGTCGGCGACAAGACCGCCACCAAGCTGGTCCAGACCTACGGCACCGCCGAGGAGGTGGTCGCCCACGCCGCCGAGCAGCGGGGCAAGCTCAAGGAGAACCTCCTGGCCAACGGACCGGACGTGCTCCGCAACAAGCAGCTGATGCGGCTGCGTGACGACGTCCCCCTTCCCGTCGGGGTCCGGGACCTGCGCATGGGGGCCTGGGACCGGGCCGAGATCCACCGCCTGTTCGACACCCTCGAGTTCCACCCGCTGCGTGAGCGGCTGTTCGCGACCGCCGTGGAGACCACCCCGGTGGACACCGGCTTCGCGGTCGACGCCCGCCGCCTGGCCAGCGGGGAGCTGGCCGGCTGGCTGGACGGGGTGCCGGCCGGGCAGCCGGTCGCCCTGGCCGCCCGCCTGCGCACCCGGCCCGGCCGGGCCGAGCTGACCGGGACCGGCCTGTGGGCCGAGGGGCATGGCGCGGCCTGGCTGGACCTGGAGGACGCCGCCCCGGCCGGCGGGGCGCAAGCCAACCACGACCTGAAGGCGCTGGCCGCCCTGCTGGCCGACCCGGACCGGCCCAAGCTGGCCCACGACGCCAAGTACCTGTACCTGGCCGTCTGGGAACGCGGCTGGGAGCTGGCCGGGCTGGCCATGGACACCGCCCTGGCCGCCTACCTGGCCCTGCCGGCCCAGCGCGCCTACGACCTGGCCGACCTGGCCCTGCGCTACCTGCGCAAGGAGCTGCGGCCGGAGGGCACGGGCGGCGCCGAGCGGCCGGCGGGGGAGGGTACCCAGCTGGCCCTCGACACCGGTGGTGAGGAGGCGACCTGGTCCGACTGGTGCCTGCGGGCCCAGGCGGTGGGGGAGCTGGCCGGCGCCCTCGGCAAGGAGATGGCCGCCATGGAGGTCGAGCGGCTGGCCCGCGACGTGGAGCTGCCGCTGGTGCCGATCCTGGCCAAGCTGGAGCAGACCGGCATCGCCGTCGACCTCTCGGTCCTGGAGGAGATCGGCGACCGCCTGGACTCCCGGCTGGCCGACCACGAGGCCCGCGTCTACCAGCTGGCCGGCGAGCAGTTCAACATCGGCTCCAACCTGCAGCTTCAGCAGATCCTGTTCGAGAAGCTGCGGCTGCCCAAGACCAAGCGGATCAAGACCGGCTACACCACCGACCACAACGCCCTGGCCCAGCTGGCAACCACCGACCCGCACCCGATCCTTGACGCCCTGCTCGGCTACCGCGAGGTGGCTAAGCTGAAGAACACCTACATCGATACCCTGCCCAAGCTGGTCGACCGGGCCAGCGGCCGCATCCACGCCCAGTTCAACCAGCTGATCGCCTCCACCGGCCGGCTGTCCAGCCAGAACCCCAACGTCCAGAACATCCCCATCCGCACCGAGGCCGGCCGCGAGATCCGGCGCGCGTTCGTGGCCGCCCCGGAGGCCGAGGGGCTGCTGGTGGCCGACTACGCCCAGATCGAGTTCCGGGTGCTGGCCCACCTGGCCGGTGACGAGGCCCTGGTCGCGGCGTTCCTCGGGGGCGAGGACGTGCACGCCACCGTGGCCGCCATGGTCTGGGGGCTGCCGCCCGAGCAGGTCGACCGGGAGCTGCGGACCAGGGTCAAGATGGTCACCTACGGGCTGGCCTACGGGCTGTCCGCCTACGGGCTGGCCCAGGGCATCGGCATCCCCCCCGACGAGGCGCGGGCGCTGATGGACGCCTACTTCGAGCGCTTCGGCAAGGTCAAGGCCTACCTGGACGGGGTCGTCACCCAGGCCAGGCGCGACGGCTACACCTCCACCATCCTCGGCCGCCGCCGCTACCTGCCCGACCTGGCCTCCGACTCGCGGCAGCGGCGGCAGATGGCCGAGCGCATGGCCCTGAACGCCCCCATCCAGGGCTCGGCGGCCGACCTGATCAAGATGGCCATGGTCGCCGTCGACCGGGCGATGACCGACCAGGGGCTGGCCAGTCGCATGGTCCTCCAGGTCCACGACGAGCTCGTCTTCGAGGTCGCGCCGGGCGAGGGCGAGCGCCTGGCCGAGCTGGTCCGCCGCGAGATGCAGGACGTCTACCGCCTGCGCGTGCCGCTGGAGGTCTCCATGGCCACCGGCCGCTCCTGGGCCGAAGCCCAGCACTGACGGGCGGTTGCTGGACATTCACCCCGAATTCGGACCAAAGTACCCGGAGTGGTCTCGAGGGAGGGAGCGGCGATGAAAGACCTGATGTTCATCCTCCCCTACCAGGCCGGCACGCTCGCCCAGCTCACCGGGGCGCTCAGCGAGGCCGGGGTCAACCTGGACGGCTGCTCGGGGCAGCAGTTCGGGCCCGAGGGG
>DATHIG010000563.1:0-4135 GCA_035490035.1 Actinomycetes bacterium | reverse complement strand
AACGGGCGGCTGTACCGGGCTGGCTACGACGAAGCGGTCCTGCGCGCCGCTCTGCACGCCGCGATCAAGGAGATCTGACCATGGCCGTCTGCACCCACCTGGACCAGATCAAGGTCACCGACCCAGCCGGTCCCATCCAGGGCTGCCAGGAGTGCCTGGAGACCGGCAGCAGCTGGGTGCACCTGCGCATGTGCCAGACCTGCGGCCGGATCGGCTGCTGCGACTCCTCCCCCAACCGCCACGCCAGCCGCCACGCCCGCGCCGACGGCCACCCGGTGGTCCGCTCGGTGGAGCCGGGTGAGGACTGGAGCTGGTGCTACCTCGATCAGGTCGGCTTCGTCCTGCGCCCCCAGCGCTGACCCAAGGAGACCATCGCGCCATGACCAGCATCCAGGCGACCGCCACCGCGCGGCCCGACCTGCCCGAGCTTCCGCTGGAGGCCTGGGAGCCGACCAAGACCACCCTGCACCTGTGGGCCCAGATCGTGGGCAAGGTCAAGCTGGCCGCCACCGCGCCCCGCAACCACTGGTGGAACGTGCCCCTCTACCTGGACGTGCGCGGTCTGACCACCCGCCGGCTGCACCACGGCCAGACAAGCTTCCAGATCGACTTCGACTTCATCGACCACCGCCTGGTCGTGCGGACCAACCGCGGCCAGCAGGGGTCGTTCCGGCTCCACGATGGGTTGTCGGTGGCCGCCTTCGACCACCAGCTCCACCAGCTGCTCGACCAGCTGGGCGTGGACGTGGCGATCCGTGAGGACCCCTACGGGGTGCCCATGACCACCCCCTTCCCAAACGATACCGAGCACGCCGCCTACGACCCCACCTACGTGCGGCGCTTCTTCGAGGTCCTGGACTGGGCCGACACGGTGCTGGAGGAGTTCTCCGGCTGGTATTGCGGCAAGCAGAGCCCGGTGCATCTGTTCTGGCACGGCTTCGACCTGGCCGTGACCCGCTTCTCGGGCCGGCTCGCCCCGGCCCGCGACGGCGCCGACCCCGTCACCGCCGAGGCCTACTCCCACGAGGTCATCTCGTTCGGCTTTTGGGCCGGCGACGACACCACCCGCTACCCGGCGTTCTATTCCTACACCGCCCCCGAGCCGCCCGGCCTGGCTGACCAGCCGCTCCAGCCCGCAGCCGCGGCCTGGCGGCAGGTCTACGGCGGGTCGATGGCGCTGCTGGGCTACGACCAGGTCCGCGACGCCCACGACCCCAGGACCACCTTGCTGGGGTTCCTCCAGAGCGCCTATGACGCCGGCGTGCGCACCGCCGGCTGGGACCGCGAGGAGCTCATCTCCTCGTTCTGCCCCTCGCCAGCAGAGCTCCAGGCGCTCTACCAGGGCTTGCCGGCGCCCATGTCGTGAAGGCGTGCAGGATCACCCCGGCGACGGTCCCGAGCACCCCAGCACAGGAGCGCGCGAGCGCCCCGCGAACCGCAGCGCCTCCTCGGCCGAGGCAGCGGAGGGGACGGCGGAGCTGGTCATGGTCGGCGTGCGGACGCCAGGGGTCGACGCCCATCACGGCCGGCGCGGAGACGACCGCGCCTACAGCGTATTCACGGTGCGCGAGGAACGGATCGTCGCCCTGCGCGACTGCCGCGACCGGCAGGAGGCCCTGCACCTCACGGGCATCCAGTCGTGAGAGTCAACGGCGGTTGACTTCCCAGTCGAGTCAATGTAGATTGACGTTATGGGTGAGGCAGCCTCCAGCGAGGTGACCCAAGTGGCGGCGGCGACCAGCAGCCAGGACCCCGAGGTCGGGCTGGCCGCGGTGGCCGCTCTGCGCGGCCTGGTGGAGGTGCTGGAGGCGCTGCAGGTGGAGAACGCCCGCGCCAAGGGCTGGTCGTGGCAGCAGATCGCGGCCCGGTTGGGCGTCACCAAACAGGCCGTGCACCACAAGTACGCCGGCCGTCGGTTCGGCTTCCGGAGGTAGCAGCGGTGGTTCAGCGTAGCGAGCATGCCCGCCGAGTCTTGGACCTGGCCAGGGAGGAGGCCGAGGGCTTCGGTCACCGCTACCTCGGCCCCGAGCACCTGGTGCTTGGGGTGCTCCGCGACGGCGGCAGTCGGGCCAGCCGGGCACTGGGAACCCACGGCGTCGACCTGGCGGCCGCGCGGGAAGCGCTGGGCCGTCTGGCCGACCGCGGCGTGGTGCCCGGTCCACGGCCCAGCGACGCCGAGCTGTTGGGCTCGCTGGGCATCGACCTGGAGGCGATCCGCCAGAGGACTGAGGAGGCCTTTGGTCGCACGGCGTTGGGGTGGGCGATCCGGGAGGCCACCCGCGCTCGAGGTCGTGGGGGCGGGCGGGTGCCGCGGACGCCGCTGCGCGACCCCCCCTTGCTCATCACCCAGGCGCTGTATCACGCTGCAGAGCAGGCCAGGGCACTCGGCGTCGGCGTGGTCGGCCCGGAGCTGCTGCTGCTGGGGGTGGTCACCGACATCCAGACGCCCTGGCCCAGGTGCATGCAGAACCGGTGGACGCGGCAGCTGCACGCCTCGGTCGGGCTGCCCGAGGACTATCGGGGCGCGGCCGGACCGCTACTTCAGGCGTTCGGCGTCGACCTTGACCGGCTAGGTGGGGCCCTGCTGGCGGAGCTTGGGGCGGGCGTGCCGTAGCGGGCGCGAAGAGGAGTTCAGCGATGAGCCGACGCGGACGAATCGGGTTTGTGGCGGCGTGCCTGCTGGCCTTCGCCCTGATCGCCGCCCTCATCACCTGGGCGGCACCGTCGACCGGGCCGCCGGGCACGACGCCGGCCACGGTGACCCTGGCCTCGGGAGCGACCCGACCGGCCGGGCTGACCGTGGCCGACCTTCGCGACGCCGGCCAGCTGCAGGCGCGGTTCAACGCCGACCAGGGGGTGCCACGGCTGGTGCTGGCCCTGGCCCCCACCTGAGGGGAATGTCTGGCGGGCGCCAGGTGGGCAGCCCACAACATCCTCCAGCGCTACCAGGACGCCCGGCTACGGGTCTATGTGGTCTGGGTCAAGCGGTGGGCACTCGACACCCGCGCCGAGGTCGACGGCGCCGGCATGATCGACCCGCGGGTGACCCACCTGTGGGATGCCGGCAACGTCGTGCAGCAGGAGTTCTTGCAGCAATTCGGGGTCGACTTCGGCGGGCTCGACTACGACTTCTTTCTGCTGTTCGACCGTGACGCCACCTGGGAGCAGCGCCCGCCCCGGCCGGTCAGCTCCGGCGCGACCGTGATCGGCGAGAGCGACCGGCTGGCCGAAAGCGCGGCGTCATTGCTGCGCTGACGACCGGCCGCCTCCACTCACGATCCGCAAGCCTCTGGCGGCCGCAAACTCTCGCTGAAGTATTGTCCGGTGCCGGGCCGACATCCCATCCTCGGTTCGCGACCTGGCGGGTGGCCGCTCAGCTGCGGCCAGCCGCCCGCAGCAGGGCCTCGCGTATCCAGCGCTCCTCGGGTTGGCCGGCGAAGCGGTGCTCGAGCCGGTAGAGGCGACAGGCCACGATGTATTCGGTGGCTGGCTCGCTGCCAGGCTCCACGTCGCGGCCGTCCACTCGCACCGTTGGGGAGCCCGGAAACCGGGCCTGGTCGGCGGCGGCCTGGTCGACGACCAGGCCCGTTCGGAGCTCGGCGTCGATGGCGAGCTCGGCCCGGACCCGCTCGACCATCGCCAGTGTCCCTGGGTAGTGGGGGCAGTCCTGGACGTACAGCACCTCGATGAGCGGGCGATGCCCCGACCGATCCGCCGCCATTACCCAGCTCCGCTCGAGCGGCCGGCGGCCATACGGCAGCCTATGCTGGCCGCCGGCCGGTTCGGTGGGTCTGATCCTGCGTTGTCGGATGGCCGGCCGCGGGTTGGTGTTGGTTACTGCCATGGCGCTCACCTCGTCGTGTCGCAGGTCGTGTGTTGCCGTGCCAGGTGGGGGAGGCTCGGCCTGGCGGCCCTTGGCGCCTCGGGCTGGCAGCCCATGCGCGCCATCCGAACCTCCAGCCCATCGGGCGCCGCCGACTGGACAGAATCAGCAGCGGACATGCGGCGGTTCCTTGGTGCCATGAGCCAATTCCAGCAGCTCCGCGGCGAGCTCCGGCAGCTGGCCGAGCGGGCCACCACCCTTGACCCGGAGCACTGCCCGCCCGAGCGGATCTGCCACATCATCGCCTGACAC
>DATHIG010000562.1:0-3255 GCA_035490035.1 Actinomycetes bacterium | reverse complement strand
CGCGCCCAGTTCAGCACCGTCAGCACCAGCCCCGGACGCGTCCGACCGATGCGGCTGGTCGCCTGGATGTACTCGGCCGTGCTCTTGGGCTGGCCACCGACGACCATCGCGCCCAGCCTCGGCACGTCGACCCCGACCGCGATCATGTTGGTGGCCAGCAGCACGTCGATCGGCCAGGTCGCGCCGGCGGGCCTCGGACCGGACCGGAACGGCACCTGCAGCTGGTCGAGCACGCGGGGGATGCCGCTGGAGCCGAGCCGCGAGGTCAGCTCCTGCACCTCCGGGCGGCGCCGCTTGGCCAGCCCGTGGGCGTCGATCTGGCCCAGTCGGCTGGCCACGTCGTCCTCGACCAGGCGTCGCATGCCACCGAGCTCACGCAGCGAGTTGAAGTAGCCGACCAGCGTCATGTGCGGGTCCACCGCCGCCGCGCCGCCGTACTTGTCGAACAGGGTCTGGGCGGCGGCCAGCTCGGCCACGAACACCCGGATGAGGACGTGCTTGAAGCGTCGCCCGTGCGCGCAGATGCCGAGGTACCGGCGGCCGGCCACCTCGCTGATGGGACGCTGCACCGCGAAGAACGAGTCCTCGGCGTCGAACCCGGGCGGCGGGAACACCTTGACCTGCCGCAGGAACAGGCGGTGGACCTGGTGCCCGGCCCGGCGGACGGTCGCGGTCGAGGCCACCACCTTGGGTCGCACCGGCCGGCCGTCGGCCTCCCAGGTGCACAGGCGGTCAACCGCCGTCTCATAGAGCCCGACCAGGCTGCCGAGCGGACCGGCGATCAGGTGCAGCTCGTCCTGGATGATGAGGTCGGGTGGCCGCAGCGGCCCGGCTGGCACCGTCCGGGCCGACGGCAGCGAGCCCCGGCGCGGGTGGCTGTCGCTGTCCTCCAGGTCGGGCGAGCGGAAGCCGTGCCGCTCGCAGCGCCCGCCGACCCGGCCGAACAGTGCCATCGTCTCGCCTCGCCACGGCATCTGGGCGAACTTGTCGACAGTGCCGATCAGCAGCGCCGGGAGCAGCCGGTAGACCTCCTCGTCGACGACCACCACCGGCAGGCCCTCGCCGGGCCGACGGCGGGCGGTGAACGGGCAGGCGCCGGTCACGTCGCCGCAGAACAGCAGCGTGCGCCGGCGGTCCAGGTCCACCCGGATATCACGAGCCTCGTTGATCGCCGACCCGCACCACGGGCAGGTGGTGAGCTGAGCGGGCGAGCTGCCGCCCAGGCGGAACCCGGAGGCGCCTCGCTGCTGCTTGACCCAGGTGTCGGCCTCCTCGGTCCGGTTGGGGGTTGCCTGCCTCCCGACCCAGAGCCCGACCCGGAACGGCGCCGTCCCGAGCCGCTGGTCGCCCCGGTCGAGCGCCTCCTGGCGGAGCACCTCGCAGGCGCACAGCAGGGCGGCCGCCCGCTGGAACTGCTGCAGGGTGAGCAGCCGCAGCGTGTAGAGCATCAGGACGGCGACGCCTTCGCGGCCGTCGAGCCCCGCGACCGTGCCCTGCAAGCGCCGCAGCGCCATCGTGTAGGCGGTGAGGCCGAGGTAGGCCTCGGTCTTGCCGCCGCCGGTCGGGAACCAGAGCAGGTCGACCAGCCCGTCGGGGCCGCGCTCCGGGTGGGCCGGGTCGCTCAGGCCGGGCAGGTTGAGCAGGAAGAAGGCGAGCTGGAACGGCCGCCAGCTCCGGTTGCCGGCCTCGTCGACCTGCTCCAGCGCCGTCTGCAGATCCAGGTCGGGTTCGCGCCGGCGGTGCTCGGCGGCCAGGGTGTGGACCCGCTGCCACCACATCGCGTGGTTGGCGAAGCGGAACGCCTCGGCGGCCAGCGGGTCGGCGGCGAGCAGCTCGACGCCGCGCCGGATGCGCTCGGCGGTCGCAGCGCAGTCGTCGAGGGCGCTGCGGGCGGTGTCCTCGAACCCGTCAAGCTGCGCCGCCGGGTCACCAGTCCGTGCCCGCTGCCGACCGATCCAGGCCGTGTAGGCGTCGACCAGCGGCAGCAGCCGGCCGGCGAGATCCTGATCGGGCGTGGTCGCGAGGACGGCCATGTCGAGGGTCACGCCGGCCAGCTCGGGCACGTCGGCGACGGTCGGCGGGTCGGTGCGTGGCACCTCGTAGGCCGGCACGGTGGCGGTGCGGACGCGGCGGGCTCGGCCAGGGTCCTGGTCGTCCTGGGCGATGTGGACTCCGACACCGTGGCCGACGGCGAACTCGACGTGCCGCCGGTAGGCCATGGCGAGCGTGTCGGCCTCGCGGTCCCGCTCGGGAGCGCCCGCCAGCGCCGGACGGCGCCGGAAGATCGCGGCGCCGTCGCCCGCGTCGAGCGCCAGCTCGACCTGGAACAGCCACGCCTGATCGGGGAGCCGGTCCGGCTGCCGCTGGTCGTTGACGAGGAATACGGTGAGCAGCCATTCGTCACCGTGACGCCGCGCCCGCGCGCGGACCACCACGTCGGGCTGTGCCTGGTCGGGCACCTGCGGGTCGAGGTCGCCGTCGGCGAGCCGCAGCCGGACGATCCCGCCGCCGGGTTCCCGCCGCCACACCAGCCCGGACGCCTCGCCGCCCTCGGCGGTCCCCCGGTCGCGGAGGTAGCGGCCCCAGCTCGCCGTGACGTGCACCTCCCCGACGCCACCGTCGACCGAGCAGGTGAGCCCGATCGAGGAGGCGAACAGGGTCGTCAGCGGCGGCGCCTCGGGTTCCGGCCGGCCCTCGTCGCCGGGCGCGTCCCCCGCCAGCGCGAGCGCGTCCAGCTCCTCCGGACGTGCTGACGTCCGCCGTGGCGCCAGCATCCCCACCAGGTAGCGGTCGCTCGGTCGCTCCCCGGCCAATTCCTCCCGCTCCCCTCCGGCCGGGCCAAGCAGCTCGTCGAGCACGAGCCGCTCCAGCTCGTCCCGTACCTGCCGGGCGTCCGGCGGGCTCAGGGTCGGTTCGGTCACAACGCCTCCAGCGAGGTCTGCCCATCGGCCGGCCGACGCCGCCGCGCCCCGCCGCGCCGCTGCCTGATGAGGCCGGCGGCCGCCTCGGCCGCCGCGCGCTCGTGGTTCAGCTCCAGCAGCCGGTCGAGCAGTTCGGTGCGCGTTGCCCGCCCGAGCGTGTACCGCACGCCCTGCCGGGTGTCGTGGGAGTCGTGGTCCATCAGCAGATCATCCCAGCCATAGGCAACGGCCACCGCATGATCCAGCTCCACGTGCAGCCGCCGCAGCTCCACGATGTCCTCGGCCCGCTCGTCGGGATTGTGGACCCGGTTGTAGGTCTTGGTGAGCCCCTCCC
>DATHIG010000561.1:0-3421 GCA_035490035.1 Actinomycetes bacterium | reverse complement strand
TTCATGGGGCTCCTAGGTGGGCTGGGGGGTGAAGGCGAAGATCGTCAGCGTACCCAAGGCCCAGGTGAGGCCGACCACGGTGGCGTTGACGCTCTGGTAGAAGAGGCGCCTGGTGCCGGTGCGGGCGTAGTCGTCGATGATCACCCGCAGGCCGTTGCCGCCGTGGAGCAGGGCCAGGGTGAGCATGGCGAAGTCGTAGACCCGCCAGAACGGGTTGGCCCAGCGGCCGGACACGAACGCGAAGTTGACCCGGTCGAGGCCGCCGTCGATCACGTGCATGATCGCGAGATGGCCGAGCACCAGCAGCACCAGCAGCACGCCGGAGACCCGCATGAAGACCCAGGCGTACAGCTCGAAGTTGCCCCGGCCCGGCTTGGGCTGGCGCCGGTCGGCCGAGGTGGAGCGGGGGAGTGGCGCCGGGGTGAGGTCGGTGCTCATGGCTACAGCTCCTCGACCACGTGGGCGCCGATGGCGATCACCGGCGGGATCGCCAGGAGCACGAACAGGACCGTCTGGACCCAGAGCATCTGGCGCTGCCTGGCCACCCCCTGGGACCAGAAGTCGAACAGGATGATCCGCAGGCCGTTGAGGGCATGGAAGATCACCACGACGGCCAGGCCGATCTCGAGCAGTCCGACGAACGGGTTGCGGTAGGTGTCGATCACCCGGTTGTAGGCCTCGGGGGAGAGGTTCAGCAGGGCCTGGTCGACCACGTGGGCGAACAGGTAGAACAGGATGGCCACGCCGGAGACCCGGTGGAGGACCCAGGTCCACATCCCCTCACGGCCACGGTAGAGCGTTCCGAGGCGTTGCATCCCTCGAGGGTCACCTCCTCATCGCACCTGTCCCGACTCTACCATCGGGCAGGTGGCCTGTCGTCTCACCGAACCTCCTGCTCAGGGCGGGTTTTGGGCCACGGCTGGTTTGGTCGTATCGTTTGCCTCCCACCATGTCGCCAGACGCCGCCGAGCGGCTCGTCGCGGGCCGCTGGACGCTGCACACCGCGCTGCGCCGCGGCCCCGTCGGCGTGATCTGGCGGGCCACCGAGGTGGCCGGCGGGCGGCAGCTGGCGGTGGAGGAGCTGGCGCTGCCGGCCGGGCTGGTCGGGGCCGAGTGGACCGCCCTGTGGGGTCGGGCGGCCGCCGAGGCCCGGAACGCGGCCTCGCTCAGCCATCCTGGGCTCGTCGGCCTCTTCGACCTGGTCGCCACCGACGGCGCCGTCTACGTGGCCACTGAGCTGGTCGATGCCCTGACCCTGGACGAGCTGGTGGCCAGGCACGGTCCACTTCCGGTGCGCAGGGTGGCCCAGATCGGGCTCGAGGTCCTCGACGCCCTCGAGGCCGCCCACGCGGCCGGGCTGGCCCACCTCGACCTGCGGCCCGGCAACGTGATGGTCGCCGCCGACGGGCGGGCCCGGCTGGCCGGGGTCGGTCTGGCAACCCTCCGCACCGACCCGAGGGTCGGGCCCGAGCGGGCGACCACCGCGTTCCTGGCTCCCGAGCAGGCCAGGGGGGACCCGGCGGGACCGGCGGCCGATCTGTGGGCCCTGGGGACGATCCTTTTTCTTGCGGTTGAGGGTGAGGCTCCGTTCGTAGGTGACGGGAGCAAGGACACCCTGGCGGCGATCCTGGGCGAGCGGCCCCGGGCTCCGGTGCTCTCCGGCGAGCTCGCCCCGGCCTTGACCGCCCTGCTGACCAAGCCGGCCGGGGGCCGGCCGAGCGTTGCCGAGGCGCGCCGCCTGCTCGAACCACTCGCCGGAGGGCCACGCCCCGCCGCCGTGGCGGCCGCGCCCGGCGGGGCCGCCGGCGCCGGTGCCGCCGGCGGCACCGTGGCCTGGACCGGGCCCGGCGCCGCCGCCCTGGGGCCCCTCGGCCTCCCGCCCTGGGGGCAGCCGAGTGGCGGCGCGGTGCCGGCCGGCCGGGCCGCCAGGCACGCCATGGACCCGGTCGTGCGCCGGGTCCTGCTGATCGCCGGTGGCTCGGTGCTGCTGGCGCTGGCGTCGTTCGCGATCGCCGTGGCCGTGACCGGCGACCCGCTGGGGCTGCGGCCCCAGGCCCTGCCGACCTCGCTGGCAACGGTCGTCGGGACGACCGTTGCCACCACCACGACTGCCCCGCCCGCCAGCGTCCCCCCGACCACCGTGGCCGCCCTGGTCCCGCCCGGCTGGGCCGTCCACACCGACCCGGCCATCGGCTACCAGGTGGCGGTCCCGCCCGGGTGGGAGGTGGCCAGCGACGGTGGCCCCCGCACCGAGCTGCGCGACCAGGCCTCGCCGACGGTGCTGCGCATCAACTGGCAGCAGGACCCCCCGGCCGACCCCGTGACCACCGAGCAGCAGGCCAGCCAGGCTCACGCCGGCGAGCGCGGCGGCTACCAGCAGGCCCGGCTGGAGTCGGCCCAGTTCAAGGGGCTGCCCGCCGCCCTGCTGGAGTTCACCTACCAGGACGGCGAGACCTGGCACTCCCTGGAGCTGGGCATGCGCGCCCCACGGCACCATGTCGCCTTGGCGATCTACGCCCGCGACCGCGACTGGGGCACCGGCTGGGCGTTGTTCGAGGCCTTCAAGGCCTCGTTCGTGCCCCCAGGCTGATCGGTTGCTTGAGGCAGCAAGCGGGTAGGGTGGACCGGTATGTCCAGACCGGCAGCCAATCGTGTCGTCGCCGACCGCTACGCGCTCAGGGCCCACCTCGGACGCGGAGGGATGGGTGTTGTCTGGCGTGCCCACGACTCGGTGCTGGGTCGCGAGGTCGCGGTCAAGGAGGTCGTGTTCCCGCCGACCATGCCTGACGACGAGCGGCGCTCGGCCCAGGCGCGGGTGATGCGGGAGGCGCGGGCGGCCGCCCGGCTCAACCACCCGGGCGTGGTCACGCTCTACGACGTCGTCCAGGACCACGGCGGCACCTTCATCGTGATGGAGCTGGTCAACGCGCCCACCCTCGCCGACCTGGTCCGGGTCGAGGGGCCGCTGCCGGCCGATCGGGTGGCCAAGATCGGGGGCCAGGTGGCCAGCGCGCTGGAGGCCGCCCACCGGGCCGGGATCGTCCACCGCGACGTCAAGCCGGGCAACGTCATGGTCCCCGAGTACGGCCGGGCCAAGCTGGCCGACTTCGGCGTCGCGTCGCTCCAGGGCGACCCCCAGCTGACCTCGACCGGGCTGGTGATCGGCTCGCCGGCCTACATGGCACCGGAGCAGGCCAGGGGGGAGGAGAGTGGTCCGCCGGTCGATTTCTGGGCTCTGGGGGCGACCATGTTCTACGCGGTCGAGGGCGAGCCGCCGTTCGACCGGGCGACCTCGATCGCGACCCTTGGCGCCGTGGTCAACGAGGAGCCGCGGGCGCCGCGCCTGGCCGGCCCGCTCACCCCGCTGCTCATGGCCCTGCTGGCCAAGGACCCCCAGGCCCGCCCGTCCGGCCCGGAGCTC
>DATHIG010000560.1:0-2060 GCA_035490035.1 Actinomycetes bacterium | reverse complement strand
ACACCGGCACGGTGTGCACGCTGCCGTCGTTGCGATAGGTCGTCAGCACTGCGGGAGAGGGAGCTTCCAGCAGCGACCGCACCGGTTCGACCCAAGCCCGGCTCACCTCAGGGAGCGTAGTGGAAAGGCAACCGCTGGGATGGCGCGCCTGTTGCGCGCTGATCCAACCCAAAGGAATGACCGCTTGCTGCCGCTGCGCAGTCAGCAATGCCAGAAATGGCCTCTGACCTGCGGTTTTGGAGCCCGAGGGTCGGATTCGAACCGACGACCTTCCGATTACGAGACGGATGCTCGGCGTCGATCTGGATGGCTCCAGACGGATCGAGGCTGCTCAGGTTGGATGCCTCGTCGGTCCAGACGGCTCCCGACGGATCCAGACCGATCGTCTGGATGATCATCGGGATGATCAAGCGCATCCGACAGGATGTCGGATGGCAAGGCAAGCACGGAGTCACGCGCTGTTGATTGGTAGGTGCCTCGGGCCAGCCGAGGCCGGTCTGTCCTTCGTAACGCTGCCCGGACGCAGGCTGGCCACACTGGCAGCTGACGAGCGTGGGAGGTGACCGGATCGGTGGTGCGCTGCGAGCAGCCAAGTCCACGGCGATGACGTCGACCGCCGGACCGGGCCGGCCGCGCCGGTGGACGGCCGGGCTGGCATGGGCGCTGTGGCTGGCCAGCCTGCTCTGCCTGGCCGCCGTGCCGTGGCTGGACGAGCTGTTGCGCCAGGCCGGCCGGCCCGACCTGGTCCAGTTCACCTTCCCGGACGTCGCCATTCCCCTCCTGGCCATGGTGAGCGCGGCCACGGTCGGGGCGGTCGTGGCCGCCCGCCGCCCGGCCCACCCGGTGGGCTGGCTGCTGCTGGGCATCGCCCTGTCGCTCACCGGCACCGCCGCGACCGCGCAGTACTTCGTGTACGGGCTGATGGTCCGCCCGGGCGCGCTGCCCGTCGCCCGCTACGCCGTGCTGTACCAGCCGGCGACCACGTTCACGGCCCTGACCCTGATCGGCTTCGTCCTGCTGCTGACGCCCACCGGGGCACTGCCCTCACCCCGCTGGCGCTGGCCGGCCAGGGTGATGGCGGTCACACCGGTCGTCCTGGTGCTGGTGGTGACCCTGGTCGGCGGGCCGGTGGACCCGCGCTACCAGGCCCACGACGGCCCCTTCGACCTCCGTGGCCTCGGCGGGGTCCTGCTGGCCGCCAACCGGACGGCCCTGGCGGTCACCGTCGTGGGCCTGGTGGCCGCGGCCGCGTCCCTGGTCGGGCGGTTCCGGCACGCCCGCGGGGTGGAGCGGCTGCAGCTGCGCTGGGTGGCGCTGGCCGCGGTGCTGGTGGGGCTGGGCGCCGTTGGCGTCCTGTTCAGCCTGGTGGTCGGGGGGTCGGCCGCCGCGATCCTGTTCGACGTGGCCGTCGGCTGCTGCCTGGTGATCCCACCGGTGGCCACCGGGGCGGCGGTCCTGCGCTACCGGCTGTACGACCTGGACCGGATCTTCAGCCGCACCCTGGCCTACGGGCTGCTCACCCTGGTCCTGGGCGGGGGCTACGCCGCCGCCGCCCTGGTCCTCGGCCAGATTCTGGGCCGGGACTCCAGCCTGGCCGTGGCGGCGCTGTTCCAGCCGGCCCGCCGCCGGGTCCAAGCCGTGGTGGATCAGCGGTTCAACCGGCGACGCCACGACGCCGCCCGGATCATCGAGGGGTTCGGGGCCCGCCTGCGCGACCAAGTCGACCTCGACACCCTCACCACTGACCTGCTGGCCGTGGTCGACCAGACCATCCAGCCGACCCAGGCATCGCTGTGGCTACGGACACCGCCAGAACCGTCACGCACACCCCCAGGCGCTCTGGCCTCGCGATGACACTGTGGAACCGAATGGCGCGCCACGCTGGATAGACATGACGAATACAATCTGCCGTTCATACCTCGCTAGCGCCGCTAGCGAGCGCAGATCGCCGCACTGCGTCGCCCTTCCGGCTCGCGAGCGCTATGACCGCAACGGGGCCGTCTGCCGACCGACAGGTTCCGGAGAGGTTGGTGGATAGCTGCCCTTTATGCACGCGCCAT
>DATHIG010000559.1:0-2304 GCA_035490035.1 Actinomycetes bacterium | reverse complement strand
TGGTTCGAGGGCGATCCGATCAGTGCCTGGAGGACGACGGAGGGGGTGGCGAGCAGGGCGCAACCGGTCGCCAGCTCGATGATCGCGCTGACCCGCAGCATGGCAGGGAGGAATGGCCAGGCCTTCCTCGGCTGCGCCGCGCTCCGGCTCATGTGCCTCTCCCGTGTGCTCCCTGGGGGCGTGCCATCGCGACCTTACCGGCTGATCGCCTACCGAGGGTCACCCCTTCGAGGGTGAGGCTTGCTCATCCTTCCTCCCCGGCTGGATGAGCCTCGGGAGCCGGCCGGGTAGGGAGAGGGGCATGCGGCTGGCGG
Organism: Actinomycetes bacterium; assembly: GCA_035490035.1. Classification (GTDB taxonomy): domain Bacteria; phylum Actinomycetota; class CALGFH01; order CALGFH01; family CALGFH01; genus CALGFH01. Next base: position 1,990 of record DATHIG010000559.1, on the reverse strand, counting down.
TCGGGCATGCCAGCACCGTCCGGCCACGACATCCCTCCACCCTGGGCGTGGTGGAAGAACGAGGCTCCCACCACGGGGGCCGCGTGTCGGCCCCGTTCCAGGCCACTCGCAATCAGTCTCGCTCCGCCTTATTTCAGCCACCGTTGACCCCTGATGGACTGAGATCGTGGTCGATGTCTGGGAGTCGCGAGAGGTCTTCGATCAGTTCTTGTCCAGCGACCTGGGGCCGGCGTTCAGTCTCGCGGGATGCGCCGCCGGTTCCCGCGGGACTTCTGGAGATGCGGCGGCAGGTGCCTCCAGTGGTCCGAGCGCGCGCCCGCGGTCCTCGAGGGGAGCGGCGACCTCGACGCGCACGCCGCCGTCGGCCGCCAGTGGCACGATCACGGGGTCGTTCCCCAGCCGCTTGACCTAACCGGGCTTGGCCGCTCGCGTCGCTCCGGCAAGCCCGTCGACCGCCACCAGCTCGTTTCGAAACAGCCCTCGTGTTCCCTGCTGGGACGCCCGCCTTGGGTGAAAATTGGGCTGGTTGCCCGCTGACGCCGCAAGCCTGTGATCGTTGAGGTCGGGAAACAGCCGGGCGCTGGGAGCCGCGCCGTGGGCCCGTCACTGTCGCCTTGAGCACGCGGATCAGATTCGCCTGTCTCTTGTGGCTCCCGCGGGCAGCCGTGCTGTTGTCGGGTCGGCGAGCAGGGAGGCCGGGTGCTGGAGGAGACCCAGGACACCGAGGAGCTCATCGGGCGGGTCGCGGCGTTGGATATCGGCAAGGCGGAGCTGGTCTGCTGTGTCCGGGTGCCTGGCCAGGGCAAGCGGGGCAGGCGCCTGCAGCAGGTGCGCTCCTACCCGACGATGACCCGGTCGCTGCTGGTGCTGGCCGACCGGCTGGGTGAGCTGGGCGTGACCCGGGTGGTCATGGAGGCAACCAGCGACTACTGGAAGGCGCCGTTCTACCTGCTGGAGGCCCAGGGGTTTGAGGTCTGGCTGGTGAATGCCAAAGACGTCAAGCACCTGCCGGGGCGGCCCAAGACCGACCGGCTGGACGCGGTGTGGCTTGCCAAGGTGGCCGAGCGGCAGATGCTGCGGCCCAGCTTCGTGCCGCCCCCGGCGATCCGGCGGCTGCGGGACGTGGCCCGCTACCGCGCCGATCTGGTGGGGGTGCGCACCGCCGAGAAGCAGCGCGTGGAGCAGGCTGCTGGAGGACGCCCACATCAAGCTGAGCGTGGTGGCCTCAGACAGCTTCGGGGTCTCGGGCCGGGCGATGCTGGCCGCGCTGCTCGCGGGCGAGCGCGACCCCAAGGTGCTGGCCGAGCTGGCACGCGGCCGGATGCGGGCCAAACGCAGCGTCCTGGAGGAGGCCTTCACCGGGTTTTTCACCGACCATCACGGGTTCCTGCTGGCCCGGATGCTGGCCCGGGTGGATGGGCTGGACGCTGACATCGCCGAGCTGGACCACAGGCTCGAGGAGCTCATCGTCCCTTTCACGGCGGCGGCCGACCGGCTGGATGAGATCACCGGCGTCGGCCGCACCGCCGCCGGCGCGATCATCGCCGAAGTCGGGGTGGACATGGGCCGGTTCCCCACCCCTGGCCATCTGGCCTCCTGGGCCCGCTTCGCCCCGGGGGTCAAGCAGTCCGCCGGCAAGTCCAAGGGCAAGAGCTCCACCGGGCACGGCAACCCTACCTGGCCCGCGTGCTCGGGGAGGCCGCCGCGGCCGCCGGCAGGACCGACACCTTCCTGGGCGAGCGCTACCGGCGCATCGCCCGGCGCCGCGGCGCCAAGCGAGCCATCGTGGCGGTCGGCCGCTCCATCCTGGTCATCATCTGGCACCTGCTGGCCGACCCCACCGCCCGCTTCCACGACCTGGGCGCCGGCCTGCTACCACACCCGCACCAACCCCGAGCGCGCCAAGCGCAACCACATCCGCCAGCTCGAAGCGCTCGGCTACAAGGTCACCCTCCAACCCGCCGCCTAACCCGGCACCACAGACCCTGCC
>DATHIG010000558.1:0-2339 GCA_035490035.1 Actinomycetes bacterium | reverse complement strand
GCTCGATCATGCTGGTAGCCAACCGGTCGAACGCGCGTTCTGGTCCGGCTTGGCGCAGACCCGGTTCTAGCTCGGTCAGCATCCGTTCGACCCGCCGCTGGTAGACCGCGAAGAACAGGTCCTCTTTGGAGGCGAAGTTGGAGTAGACGGCACCCTTGGTGTAGCCGGCCCGCTCGGCGACCTGGTCCACCGAGGTGGCATGGAACCCGCGGCTGACAAAGCACGCCTCGGCCGCCGTGAGCAGCTCCTGGCGGGTCTGTTCGCGCCGCTCGGCCCGGGACAACCGCACTGCCATACCATCACCATCCGTATTCCATTGGTATTGAGATCCTATCGGTAGGGTGATGCTGTCAGTATCTGAAGTCAATGCCCGATCTTGGAGCCGCTCAGCAGCACCGCCACAACCTCAGCCCAGCCTTCCTACTGGAGGAGGGCTGTCGATCATCGAGCTAGACATACACCGGTTATCCACATCCGGCCGCCGGAGCATTGGCATCGGCCAGGAACAGTCGAATCCTGCTTGGAGCCTCCGGCCCGTTCGATGGTTTGGCCCACGAGCCCCGGCGCCATGGCGTGCAGCTGGCGCGTGTCGTGTTCCCTGGACGCTCCGGCGGGCCTGGAGGCTTCAAGCGTCCGCAGACAACGGTGCTGAGCCATGGTTGCTGCTAAATGCTTCCTGGGAGTTCATGCTGCATGGTTGAGTACCTCGTTGATGAGCGGCTGCTGGTCGGGTGCGAACGGGCTGCCGATCTGCGACAGCACGTTGGCTGGGGTGATGGTGTGGGCCCACCGGTCGGCGTCGGCCAGCAGCTCGGTCAGGCTCTGGCGCTGGTGGGTATGGGTGACCGTGCGGCGCAGGCTGCGCCACAGCCACTCGATCCGGTTGGCGTCAGGGTCATAGGTCGGGGTGTAGACCAGCACCAGCTGCTCGCCCAGCTCGGCCAGCAGCCCACGCAGCAGCCGCGACCCCTTGGGGGTGTGGATGCCCAGGTTGTCCAAGATCACCATGGCGATCCGGCCACGCGAGCGGGAGCGGGCCACCGCGCGGCGCAACTGGGCGCAGAACGGCACGGCGCGGCGGCCCTCGGCCAGCGCCCAGTCCAGATACCCCTCGCGCCAGTCCACCAGCCCAAAGCCACACTGCTTGTAGTTCTTGCCAGGCGCCTGCACCAGCCGCTGACCCGATCGGCCAGCCCGCGACCACACCCGGGTCAGGGTCGGGTGCAGGGCGACCTCGACCTCGTCTTGGAGGTACAGATCCGCACGCCCCAGCAGCTCCAGCAGGCGCGGCAGATCCTGTGGGAACAGGTCGGCGGCCAGGGTCGGATCGGGGACCAGGTCGACAGCGGGTGGAGGCAGCGGTGACGCCGCGGCGGCCAGCAGCGCCTCCACCCTCAGGCGTTTTTTGCCCACCCCGGCTGGGCTTGGGCCTTGCGGGTCAGCACCCATCGGGGCCGCTTGCAGACAAACCCCGCGCGGTGCAGCGCGATCCGGACCGTCTCGATCCCCGCAGCGTGGCCGGTGACCCCGTGCAGGTAGTCGGCCAACAGCCGACAGGTCCACAGCGCACTGTCGACCCCGACCTGGTGGGGGTCCTGGTCGGCGACCCGGACCAGCTCCTGCTCCCACGAAGGCGGGTAGTGGGGCGGCTGGCCGGGGTGGGGCCGGTGCGGGACCGCGTCGGGACCGTAGGCCAGGTAACGGTTGAGCACCCGGCGGACGGTGTCGGGGCTGCAGCGGACCAGCCGGGCGATCTGGGGTGGGGTGTGGCCCTGGGCGTTGAGCAGGACCATCTGGTAGCGGGTGCGGGTGGTGGCGTCGCGGGTGGTGTGGTAGCGGCGTTCCAGCTCGGCCTGAGCATCGGGGTCCAGGGTCACCTGCAGGGTCGGCGGCGGCATGATCGTCCCCCTCAGGAGCGTTGACCATGCTCATTGTCCACCCATCCACGCTACGACTCCCAGGAAGCATTTAGCTCGCGTGAGCCTTTCCATGGATCACTACCGAACTGCGGAGCCGGCCGCCTTGCCTGGCACGCAGACGGGTCGCTCGTTGCTTGCGGGCAAGCTCTCGCTCGTGAGCGTCGTCCTCGTCGGCCCAGAGCTGACGCAGGGTCCGGGGCATGTCACTGGCCACGCTGGGTCGACTTGTCCGCCTGGCCGTTGCTCGCCCCCGTACCGCTCAAGACCGGGGTCTTGTCGGGCTGGCCGTGGAGGGCGAGCCTAGCACCAGGGCGCTCAAGCCCGGCCGAGGGCGTACCGAATCGAAGTTGAGAGTCGCAGCTGCCCAACACCCAGGAAGCGAGGCCCATCCGTGCTGCTCACCGGCCCGTTCGGCGGCCT
>DATHIG010000557.1:0-3695 GCA_035490035.1 Actinomycetes bacterium | reverse complement strand
CGGCCATCGCCGCCCTCGCCCTCAACCTCGACCTGACCACCGAGCCGACCCCGGACACGAGCTACACCGGCCTGGCCGTCGAGGCCGCCGCCGGCACCGCCAAGCCCGTGGCCGTGCTGGCCAACCTGGCCGGCGCCGTCGACCGGGCCGAGGCCGCCCGGCTCCGCGCCGCCGGGGTCCCGGTCCTCGAGGGCACCGCCACCGGCCTGGCCGCCCTGGGTCACCTGCTCGCCCGCCGCGACTTCCTCGCCCATCCCCCGCCAGCGACCGCGCTTCCCTCCCCTTCCGGCGGACCCGCGGCCGAGGTGCGGGTGCGGTGGCGGGGGCGGCTGGCCGACCTGGGGCGGCCCCCGGACGAGGCTGCGGCCCTGGCGATGCTGGCCGACTGGGCGGTGCCGGTGGTGGCGGCCGAGGTGGCGACGAGCCTGGAGGGGGCGGTGGCGGCGGCCGAGCGGATCGGGTGGCCGGTGGCGCTGAAGACGGCCGCGCCCGGGGTCGCCCACAAGTCCGAGGTCGGTGGGGTGCGCCTGGGCCTGGACGGCCCCGACCGGCTGGCCGCGGCCTACGCTGACCTGGCCGCCCGGCTCGGCCCGCGGGTCCTGGTCGCGGCCATGACCGGCCCGGGGGTCGAGCTCGCCCTCGGCGTGGTCGCCGACCCACAGTTCGGCCCCCTGGTGATGGTGGCCGCCGGCGGGCTGCTGGTCGAGGTTCTCCGCGACCGCCGCTTCGCCCTCCCCCCGGTGGACCACCGGCAGGCGATGGCCATGCTGGACCGGCTGGCCGCCCGGCCCCTGCTCGACGGCGTCCGCGGCGCCCCCCCGGCCGACCTGGACGCGGTCGCCGATGCGGTCGTCAACCTGTCGCACCTGGCCGTGGACCTCGCTGGCCGACTGGCCGCCCTCGACGTGAACCCCCTGGTCGCCGGCCCGGACGGCTGCCTCGCGGTGGACGCCCTGGTGGTCGGCACATCCGGCTGAGCGGGCTGGCCAGGGTCAACTCCCGACCCCTGGCCGATGACCAGGGAGGGCGACCTCCGGTGGATGGTCGCCGACAAGGTCCGCGCCACGGACGGCTCGGCGGTGCATGCGGCGCCGGATCCATGACCGCTGTTCTCAGGCGCCGTTTAGGCCGTACCAGGGGCCGGTGGCGAGGTCCTCGGCGAAGATCTTGCGGTCCTGGTCGTCGGCGATGGCTGCGCCGGCGGCGGTGGCTCGGGAGTGCCAGGCGGCGGCCTGGTCAAGCTCGCCGGCACAGGCCATGGCACGGGCCATCGCCTCGGCGGTGTAGGCGTGGTCGAAGTCGGCCGCGCCCGGGTCGCCGTCGGCCAGGTCGAGGCAGCGGCGGGCGTGGCGGAGGGCCGGCTCAGGGCGCCCGAGGACGGCATAGACATGGGACACCAGCCACTCGCCGCGGGTGGCCGGCGGTCCGCCGGCCTCGCGCCAGTGGAACTGGGAGGCGTGGGCGGCGTCCACCATGCGGGCGTCCTCGTCGGCGGTCCGGTCGGTCCTGGCCAGCAGCCGCCAGACCAGGCCGTTCAGCGAGCGGGCGAACGCCCGATGGTGGACCTGCATGGCCGCGCCGGCGAAGGCGTCCAGCACCCCCGGCCAGCCACCCTCGTAGCTGGAGCGGACCTGGGCGGCCTGGTCGCCGAGCCGCTCCCAGCCCCGGTGCTCCAGCTCGACCCGGGTGTGGCCGGGCTCGACAGCAGTGAAGCGGACCTCGACCTCGGTCGCGGCCGGGCGTTCGGGGTCGGGCGACCACGACAGCACCAACCGGTTCGGGGGCTCCCAGGCGACCACCCGGCCCCAGTCGGCCTGGCCGCCGTCCTGCCAGCGCTCGTACACCCGCCCGCCGGGCCGGCCCTCCAGGACCACTGCGGCTACCCGGTCCGGCTCGACCGAGTGGGCGGCGACCGGCCACCAGCCGGCGATCTCCTCGGTGAAGACCCGGAACGCCTCCTGCACACCCCGGCGCACGTCGATCGCGACCACCACCGGCTGGATCGGCTCGATCATCGCTCCCCCTCCTCGTCGCTCCCACCGGTTGACGGATGGCCCCGGCCCTCGGCGGCCTGCTGGTAGCTGGCCAGCGCCTGGCCCCACAGCCCTTCGAGGTAGGCCCGCAGGACATCGAGGCCGGCCGGGTCGACGGCGTACAGGCGCCGGCTCCCGGCCGCCCGGTCGGCGACCAGGCCGGCCGCCTTCAGCACCCGCAGATGCTGGGAAACGGCCGGGCGGCTCACCGGCAGGGCGCCGGCCAGCTCGACGACCGGCTTGGGGCCGTCGCGGAGCAGCTCCAGGATCGCCCGCCGGGTCGGGTCGCCGAGGGCGTCCAGGGCGAGGCCATACTGGTAAGTGCTCACTTACGGTAAGTTACAACTTACCCCCCGGCGGATCAAGCGGGCCTGCCCCCTGCTTGCCCCGTGCGGACCAAGCGGGCCTGCCATACTGCTGCGCGTCATGGAAGCGAGCGCCGACCGACGGCTGGTCGCGGCCCGCTACGTCCTCGGGGCGCCGCTGGGCCGGGGTGGCATGGGCACGGTCTGGCGGGCCGACGACCTCCTGCTCGGCCGACCGGTCGCGGTCAAGGAGGTGGAGCTGCCCGACGGCGCCGGGCGGGTCGCGCTCCGCGACCGGGCGCTGCGGGAGGCCAGGGCCGCGGCCCGGCTGAACCATCCAAGCGTTGTCACCCTCCACGACGCGATCGAGGCCGACGGCCGGCTGTTCCTGGTCATGGAGCTGGTCGAGGCGCCGACACTGCGGGAGCGGGTGGCGGCCGGTGGGCCGGTGGCACCGGAGGCGGCGGCCCGGATCGGGCTCGACCTGCTGGACGCGCTGGAGGCGGCCCACCGGGCGCGGATCGTCCACCACGACGTCAAGCCGGCCAACATCATGGTCCCGGCCGGCGGGCGGGCCAAGCTGGCCGACTTCGGGATCGCCTCGCTGCAGGAGGACACCCAGCGGACCCTCACTGGCGCGGCCGGCGCCGACCGGACCCTCACCTTGGTCTTCGGCTCGCTCCCGTATGTCGCCCCCGAGCAGGCCAGCGGCCGGCGGGCCGGGCCGGCCGCCGACCTGTGGGCGCTGGGGGCGACCCTGTGGTTCGCGGTCGAGGGAACGCCCCCGTTCGAGCGGGCCGGCCCGGCGGCCACCCTTGGGGCGATCCTCAACGACCACCCCGGCCAGCCGGCCCACGCCGGCCCGCTCGCCCCCGCCCTGCTCGCCCTGCTGGCCAAGGAGCCGGACCGCCGTCCCACCGCCGCGGCGCTGCGCCGCCTCCTACAACCGCTCGTCACCACCCCGGCCCCGACCGTCCTGCTGCGCGGCACCGCCCGCCTCCCCGCCGACCCGTCGGCCGCCACCGAGGTCCTCGGCGGCCCCGCCTCAGCACCTGACGGCGCTGGGCCCGCCTGGGGCGAACCCCGACCCCCGGCCCGTCGGCGGCGCCGGGCCGTCCCCGACCCGGGCGGGCCTCCGCCCCGCCGGCGCCGACGCTGGGGTCGCCGGCTGCTGGTGGCCGCCGGTGTGCTGCTGGCCCTGCTGGTGGCCAACGCGCTCGGGGAGGCCGACCGGCGGGGCGGACAGGGGCCGGGTGGACTGCGGGACCCGCTGCGCGACGGGCAGTTCGAGTTCGTGGTCGGCTCGGTGCGCTGCGGGGTCGGGTCGGTCGGGCAGGGGATCGGGCGGCGGGAACCG
>DATHIG010000556.1:0-2333 GCA_035490035.1 Actinomycetes bacterium | reverse complement strand
CCCTGCCTCGGCGCTCATCTCGATCACCGGGACGTCCTGGGGGAAGCTGGCCTGGCCAAAGTCGATGCCGGAGCGCTCGGGGCTGTTGCCCTCGTTGAAGATGATCACGGCCTCGGCGCCGGCTTCGACCGCGTTGGCGATCTTCTCGAAGAAGAAGCAGGTCCCGCGCTGGATGAGGGCGATGTCCCCGGTGAAGCCGGCGAAGTCGGCGTCCTCACAACCGGCGTTGGACGTGCTGTCGGGCTGGCCCACCGGCAGGGGCACGATGTTGTCGTTGACGCCCTGGACCACCCCGGTCACCATGCCGCTGCCCGAGAAGCCCATCGTCGCGATGTTCACGCCGACGGTGTAGGTGAACGGGAAGCCCGGCGAGGTGCCCGTGACCACCGGAGGCGCGAGCTCCTCATAGAAGTTGTAGTCGAAGGTCTGGCGGGTCACGTCGTAGCCGGCCGCCTCCAGCAGGCCGGCAACGTAGTCCGCGGACAGCTTGTAGCCCAGCGTGCTCGCCTCACGGGTCCCATCGCTGAGGTCGGCGAACTCCTGGAACTCGGCCTGGTGGGCACGCACCGCGTCGAGGGTGACCGCCTCGCGCAGCGCGCTGGTGTCGGTCAGCGGGGCAGCGTACGCCCCCACCGCCGACGCCAGCATCAGCGCACCAGCCAGCAGCACGGCGGCTACAGAGCTACGTCTGGCCATAGTTACCTCCCCTACCATGTCGGCCCCTCCGGCGCGGCCGAGCAGGACCCGAGCAGCATAACCCGCCGGCCCTGACCCGGTCATTCCCTAACAATCGCGGCGTAGCTTTCATAACGATGGATCCTGTTCCTGACGGTCCAGTCGTTCAGCACTCGCCTGCGTGACGAGATCGACCTAGGCTCTCGGCCCAACTGCTCGCCGCAGTCGACCGCAACGCAGCCAGCGGTGGCGCCCCTCTGGTCTGATCGGCGGCCCAGACCGCGTTGAGTGTCAAGGACAAGGAAGCTAAGCCACTCGATGCGGCGCGAGAACGGCCGACTCAAGAACGAGTGGGCACTGCTGCCCCTGAGGGTCCGGAGGGTCGAGCGGGTCCGGCTCCACGCCGACCTGACCATCCTCGCCCGGCTGGCGACGGCGCTCGCCAAGGCCCGAACGGGGCCACCGGCCGCATAGCGGCCCCCCTGCTTCCGGTTGCGAACTCGTCAGCAGCCGATACGATCCACGCTGGGGGTCAAGGCCATGCGCGCTCGGGGCCGTCCATAGCCTTCCTGCCGGGGGGGCCAAACAGGATCACGGCTCGGCGGCCCCGAGCGCCACCAGAATGCCTACTGGCACAAGCACCGTCAACCGGTCGGCTGAGGAGTGTCCGTTGACTTTCGCTGGCCGTTTCGCCGGACCCTCCTAGATGGCGTCAGCTCGCCCGGATGCGCAGCACCTGCCCGCCGCCCGGCGAGCCCGCGTTGTTGGTGACATACAGCCCATCCCTGCCGACGGCGATGCCGCCGGGCATGGTGAGCGTCCCGGGGGCCAGGGTGATCTGCCGCTTCGTCCCATCCCGGGACACGGCAAAGAGCCCACCATCGGTAGACCCTCCCAGCAGCCCGTCGTGGTCGATCTCGAGCACGTACAGCGTGCCATTCTTCCCGAACGCGAGGTCCATGATGTTGGTGAATCCGCTCGCGAAGACGGTCACTGCTCCGGTGCGCGGATCCAGGCGGTAGACGTTGGCGCCGCCGGGCGGGAACGGGAAGCCGGTGAGCTGGCTGACGTAGTACTGGCGATCCGGCCCCACGACGACCGAAGTAGGCACGGCCTGCATCGGGATCTCCGGCCCGCCGAACGGGTTGGGAACCGGGCGGTTGGCGAACACCGCCAGGTTCGAGACGCCGCCCCGGGGGTTCACGACGTTGATTGCGTTGCCGCCGGCGTCGGCGACCACGAAGCGCCCGCGGTCAAACAGGACGTCGACGGGGTTGGAGTCGACCGCTGGATTGCCGACCGCCGCATCCGGATTCACGTCGCGCTCGAACGCCCAGAGGTCGGCGACCCTCCGGATCTGCCCGTGGTGTCGGATCAGCAGCAGTCGGCCGAACAGATCCGCGACCGGGTTCTGGGCGGCCAGGGTGTCCCGAGAGATCGGCGAGCCGGACGCGTCCTTGGGTTCCGTCGGCCCGCCATTGGTGACATAGACGCGATCCGCACCGAGCACCGTGATGCCGTGCGGGCCGATGGCGTTGTCGTTGTTCGGCGTGTTGGCGTACGAGGCGAGGCCCTTGACAATCCGCGACTGGTGGCCCCACCGGTCGATCTTGGTCACGGCGCCCGTGGCGCCCATGCACGCGGGACCCTCACCACCG
>DATHIG010000555.1:0-10637 GCA_035490035.1 Actinomycetes bacterium | reverse complement strand
GAGCTGTGGGGCCACCCCTCGCACGGCATGCTCCGCTTGAGCTGGTACGTCGCCCGCATCCGGGCCGGGGTCGTCGACCCCGCCAGCAAGCCCGGGACGGTGGTCGATCGCGGGGCGGTGGCCGTCGTCGACGGCCGTGAGGGGCTCGGGCACGTCCTCGCCGCGGGGGCGGCACGGGAGGCCGTTCGTCGGGCCAAGGAGCACGGCGTCGGCATCGTCGCCGTCCGGAACTCCAACCATTTCGGGATGTCCGCCCACTACACCCGGATGATCGCCGAGGCCGGCTGCGTCGGCGTGCTGACCACCAACAGCAGCCCGTCGATGGCTCCGTGGGGCGGCCGGGCCAAGACCGTCGGCGCCAATCCCTGGTCGGTGGCCGCGCCAGCCGGTGCGAACGGGGTGGCGGTCATGGACATCTCCAACGGCAACGTCGCCCGCGGCAAGATCTACGCGGCGCGCGCCCGGGGGACCTCCATCCCCACCGGTTGGGCCATCGACGCCCAGGGCGCTCCCACCACCGACCCGGCCGCCGCGCTGTCCGGCCTGCTGCTGCCCATGGCCGGTCACAAGGGGTACGCCATCGCGTTCATGATCGACGTGCTGTCGGGCGTGCTCACCGGCAGCTCCTTCGGTACCGGGGTCAGCGGCCCCCAGCAGGCCGAGCGGCGCAGCGGCTCCGGGCACCTGGTCCTGGCGCTCGACGTCGAGGCCTTCCTGCCGCTCCAGGAGTTCAACCGGCGCATGGAGCGGCTGATCAAGGAGGTCAAGTCGGTCCCGCTGGCCCAGGGCTTCGACGAGGTGTTCTATCCGGGCGAGATCGAGGACCGCTCCCGTGCCCGGCTCGAGCGCATGGGGATCGACCTGCCGGCGGGCACGCTCCAAGATCTGGAACGGCTTGCCGACCGCGTCGGCGTGCCGTTGGCGCTTGGCTGACCGAAGGAGAGGGGACGAAGCCGATGATCACCGACGAGGGCCCGGAGGCGGGCAGATGACCGGCCCGCCGCTGGTCCTGCGGGCCGGCGAGATCGAACGGTTCGACCGCGGCGCCGGGGTGGCGACGCTGCCCTATGTCGGCAGATGGAACGCCAAGGGCAACCGGGTGACCACCGGGATCACGGTGTTCGAGCCGGGAACAGCCATCCCGCTGCACACCCATAACGTCGAGGAGAGCGTGCTCCTGCTGGAAGGCGAGGCCACCGCCGTGGTGGGGGAGGACAGCTTCGACCTGGAGGCGGGCGACGCGACCTGGGTGCCGGCCGGGATGCCGCACCGGTTCGCCAACCGCGGCCAGGGCCGGATGCGCATCTACTGGGTCTACGGCGGGCGCGAGGTCACCCGCACCATCGTCGCCACCGGCCAGACCGTCGAGCACCTGTCCGAGGCAGACCGCGGCGCGACCAGGACGGAGTGACCGATGCCGCAGCATTGGGTGCCAGCCGTGTTCCTGCGCGGCGGCACCAGCAAGGGCCTGTTCTTCCACGCTCGCGACCTGCCCACCGACCCGGCAGCCCGGGACCGGCTGCTGCTGGCGGCGCTGGGCAGCCCCGACCCCTACGGCCGCCAGCTCGACGGCATGGGCGGCGGCATCTCCTCGCTGTCCAAGGCCGCCATCATCGGCCCCCCGACCCGGCCAGAGGCCGACGTCGACTACACCTTCGCCCAGGTCGCCGTCGACCAGCCGGTGGTCGACTACGGGGCCAACTGCGGCAACCTGTCGTCTGCGGTCGGGCCGTTCGCGGTCGACGAGGGTCTGTGCCAGCGCGGCGACGGCCGAGCCCTGGTCCGCATCCACAACACCAACACCGCCACGCTGATCCACGCCACCTTCACCGTCCGCGACAGCTGCGCCGAGACCGCGGGCGACCTCGCCATCCCCGGTGTGGCCGGGACGGGAGCCCCCATCCGGCTCGATTTCCTCGACCCGGGCGGCGCCAGGACCGGCCGCCTGCTGCCCACCGGGAACCCCGTCGACGAGGTGGTGCTGGAGGGCGCCGGCCGGTTCCGGCTGTCGCTGGTGGACGCGACCAACCCGGTCGCGTTCGTGGCCGCCGGCGAGCTGGGCCTTGACGGCACCGAGCTCCCGGACCAGCTGGAGGCCAAGCCAGCGGTGATGAGCCTGCTCGACCGGCTGCGGCGCCAGGCCGGCGTGCTGATGGGGCTCGCCCCGACCGCCGAGGCGGTCGAGCTGGCCAGCCCCAAGGTGGCGGTGGTCTGCCCGCCCCGGCCCTTCCGCACCCTCGACGGCCGGCTGGTGGCCGCCGCCGACCACGACATCGGGGTCCGCATGCTGTCGATGGAGCGCGCCCACCGGGCCGTGCCGGTCACCGGGGCGCTGTGCCTGGGGGTGGCGTGCCGGATCGCGGACACGGTCGCGCAGGCCGCCGCCCGCGCGCCGGCGAGCGCCGGCGACGCCGTACGCGTCGGCAACCCGTCGGGCGTCGTGCAGGTCGGCGCGCGGGTCAGCCAGGCGGGTGGCTGGCGGGCGGAGCGGGCGACGCTGTACCGAACCGCCAGGCAGCTGATGCGGGGTGCCGTCGCCGTGCCGGCACGGTGAGCCGCGGCTCAGGCGCCGAGGGCCTGGCCGGCGACCCGTTCGACGCGGGTCAGGGCCTCGTGCAGGTGCCAAGCCTTCCCATGCGCTCCGACAGCTTCATGTTGCCCATTGTCGGCGACCGGGCCGGGTACGGTAAGCCCATGCGCGACCACGAGGTGCGCGTCCAGCGCAGGGGCGAGCGGTTCCCCCGCCGGCGTGAGCTGGCCTGGCGGCTGGCCGAGGTCGCCTGCGACCCGGCGCCGGTCGAGCCCGCGGTGGCCGAGATGGTCGCCAACCGGGTCCTGGACGACGCGGCCGTGGCCGTCGCCGCCCTCGACCGCGGCCCGCCGGCCGCCGCCAGGGCCCAGGCGCTCGCCCACCCCCGCCCCGGCGGGGCGACCGTGCTGGGGGTGGGCCCGGGGACCCGGGTCGCGGCCGAGTGGGCGGCCTGGGCCAACGGCACCGCCGTTCGCGAGCTCGACTTCCACGACACCTTCCTGGCCGCCGACTACGCCCACCCGGGCGACAACATCCCGCCGCTGGTGGCCACAGCCCAGCAGTGCCGCCGCTCCGGGGCCGAGCTGGTCAGGGCCGTGGCCACCGCCTACGAGGTCCAGGTTGACCTGACCCGTGGGATCGACCTGCACCGCCACAGGATCGACCACGTCGCCCACCTCGGCCCCAGCGTCGCCGCCGGCCTCGGCGCCCTGCTCGGGCTCCCCGTCGAGGTCGTCTACCAGGCCGTCAACCAGGCGCTGCACGTGACCACGGCCACCCGGCAGTCGCGCAAGGGCCGCATCTCCGGCTGGAAGGCGTGCGCGCCCGCCCACGCCGGCAAGCTGGCCGTCGAGGCGGTCGACCGGGCGATGCGTGGCCAGACCTCCCCCGCGCCCATCTGGGAGGGCGAGGACGGGGTGATCGCCTGGCTGCTGGACGGCCCCGACGCCGTCTACCAGGTCCCGCTGCCCGACCCGGGGGAGCCCAGGCGGGCCATCCTCGACACCTTCACCAAGGCCCACTCGGCCGAGTACCAGGCCCAGGCGTTCATCGACCTGGCGTTCAGGCTGCGGGAACGGGTCGGCGACACCGGCCGGGTCGAGCGGGTGGTGCTGCACACCAGCGACCACACCCATCAGGTCATCGGGACCGGTGCCGGCGACCCGGAGAAGCTCGACCCGGCCGCCACCCGCGAGACCCTCGACCACTCGGTCGCCTACATCTTCGCCGTCGCCCTCCAGGACGGCCGCTGGCACCACCTCGACAGCTACACCCCCCAGCGGGCCGCCCGGCCCGACACCGTGCGCCTGTGGCACCGGGTCTCCACGGTCGAGGACCCCGTCTGGACGGCCAGCTACCACCATCCCGACCCGGCCCGGCGCGCCTTCGGCGGCCGGGCCGAGGTCCATCTGGCCGGCGGCCAGGTCGTCACCGACGAGCTGGCCGTGGCCGACGCCCACCCGCTCGGCGCGACCCCGTTCGCCCGACCCGACTACCTGCGCAAGCTGGCCACCCTGAGCGAGGGGGTGGTGGACGGGGCCGAGCTGGCCCGGTTCGTCGAGCTGGTCGAGCGGCTGCCCTCCCTCGGCCCGGGCGAGCTGGACGGCCTCACCGTCACCGCCGGCCACCTGGCCGGCGCCGCCCCCGACCAGCGAGGAATCCTCTGATGCCGTTCCCGGCGATGGCCCCCGTCCCGGCGGCCTCCAAGCGGGCCGCCCTGCGGAGCGGGCTCGCCTCCGGGCGGCTGCTGCGCATGCCAGGGGCGTTCTCGCCGCTGGTGGCCATGCTGGTCGAGGAGCTGGGCTTCGACGGGGTCTACGTGTCCGGCGCGGTGGTGGCCGCCGACCTCGGCCTGCCCGACGTCGGGCTCACCACCATGACCGAGGTCGGCCAGCGGGCAAGGCAGATCGCACGGGCAACCAGCCTGCCCGCCATCGCCGACGCCGACACCGGGTTCGGCGAGCCCCTGAACGCGGCCCGGACCGTTGCCGAGCTGGACGACCTCGGCCTGGCCGGCTGCCACCTCGAGGACCAGGTCAACCCCAAGCGCTGCGGCCATCTGGACGGCAAGGAGGTCGTGCCCGTCGCCGACATGGTGCGAAGGCTCCAGGCGGCGGTCGCGGCCCGGCGCGACCCGGCCTTCCTGGTCGTCGCCCGCAGCGATGCCAGGGCGGTGGAGGGCCTGCCGGCCATGCTCGACCGGGCCAGGGCCTATGTCGACGCCGGGGCCGAGATGCTGTTCCCGGAGGCGCTGGCCGACGAGCGCGAGTTCGTGGCCGTCCGCCGGGCCGTGGACGTGCCCCTGCTGGCCAACATGACCGAGTTCGGCAGGTCCAAGCTGCTCGACGCCCGCACCCTGGCCGACCTCGGGATCAACCTGGTCATCTACCCGGTGAACGGCCTGCGGCTGGCCATGGGAGCGGTCGAGGACGGCCTGGCCCGGCTGCGGGACGACGGCACCCAGGCCGGGCTGGTGGATCGGATGCAGACCCGGGCCCGGCTGTACGAGCTGCTCCGCTACCGCGACTACACCGCGTTCGACCAGCACGTCCACGACTTCGAGCTCTGAAAGGGGATGGCGATGGGGCCGACGGCGACTGGAGCGGGACCGGCGGCGGGAGGGTGGCCTCGACCTCGGCCAGAGCGTCCTCGGCCGGGGCCGCGGCTGCTGGTGCTGGGCGACTACGAGGGCCGGATCGCCGGCGCCCCGGCCATGGCCCGGCTGCGCGAGCTGGCCGAGGTCACCGTGCTCGACCGGCCGCTGGCCGACGGCGACCTTGACGGCCTGGCCGACGTGCGGGTGCTGCTGGCCATCCGGGAGCGGACCGCCCTGGACGGCGCCCTGTTCGACCGGCTGCCCCGGCTGGAGCTGGTGCTGCAGACCGGCGGTCATGCCTACCACGTCGACGAGGCGGCGGCGACCGGGCGGGGGATCGTGGTGGCGCTCAGCCGCCGGGCCCAGATGCCATCGGCCTCGGTCCCGGAGCTGACCTTCGGCCTGATGCTGGCCGTGCTGCGCCGCATCCACCCGCTGGCCGCCGAGCTGGCCGCCGGGGGGTGGCCGCCGGCCATGGGCGGCACCCTGGCCGGGCGCACCCTTGGCATCCTCGGGCTGGGCCGCCACGGCCGGCCGGTGGCCAGGATCGCCGCCGCCTTCGGCATGCCGGTCCTGGCCTGGGGCCGCGACCACGCCCGGGACTACCGGCAGGACGAGCCGGTCGCCGAGCGGTTGCCCCTCGACGACCTGCTGGAGCGGTCCGACGTGGTGTCGGTCCACCTCAAGCTCTCGCCGGAGTCCCGCGGGCTGCTCGACCGCGAGCGCCTGGCCCGCATGCGGCCGGGGGCGGTGCTGGTCAATACCGCCCGCGGTGCCATCGTGGACGAGCAGGCGCTGGTCGAGGCGCTGCGCGACGGCCGCCTGGCCGGGGCCGGCCTCGACGTGTTCGCCACCGAGCCGCTGCCCGCCGACAGCCCGCTGCGGGCCCTCCCCAACGTCGTGCTCACCCCCCACATCGGCTGGAAGGTCGACGAGGTCTTCCACGAATGGGCCGAGATCGCCGCCGACCAGCTCGCCGCCTGGCTCGACGGGCGCCTCCCCGCCGGCGAGGTCCTCGCCCCCGCCGCCGCCACGGTCCCCCGGGAACGCCTCGGCGGCCTGGCGCCCCAGTAGGAGCCAGCCGCCAGCGCTGGCTCAATCGGCCTGGGACTGGGTCTGGCGGACCCGCTCGACCATGTTGAGCAGGGCGAGGGGGGAGAACGGCTTGGTGAAGTAGTCGTCGGCGCCGGCGGCGAGGCCCTGGTCGCGGTCACGCTCCTGGGCTTGGGCGGTGAGCATCACGACCACGATGTCGCTGGTGTCGGGGTCGGACTTGAGCTGCCGGCAGACCTCGAGGCCGTCCAGCCTCGGCATCATGATGTCGAGCAGGACCAGCTTGGGGCCCTCGCCCCTTGCCACCTCGAGAGCCTCGACCCCGTCGGCCGCCTCCAGGATCTCGTAGTCGTCGCCCTCAAGGGTGACGTGGACCAGGTCCCGCACGGCCGGCTCGTCGTCGGCGATCAGCAGCTTCATCGTCCGCTGCCGGCCAGCTCGTCGGAGGTGGGGAGGGTGAAGCTGAACACCGAGCCGACCCCGGGCCAGGACTCGGCCCAGAGCCGGCCGCCGTGCATCTCGACCAGCCGCTTGGTGATGTACAGGCCGAGCCCGGTGCCGCCGGCCCTGCGGACCTCGTCGCGGTCCACCCGGTAGAACTTCTCGAACAGCTGCCCCATGTCGCGTGGGCTCATCCCGATTCCCTGGTCGCGAACGCTCACCTGCACCGAGTCCCCATCGTGCTCGACGGTGACGAGGACCTCGCCGCCACCGGGAGAGTATTTGATCGCATTCCCGACCAGGTTGGTCAATATCTGCTCGACCTTGTCCGGGTCGCCCCAGACCACCGGCAGGCTGCCTGGAAGCTTTGCCCGCAGGGTGTGGGTTGCGGCCATGGCCCGGAATGGGGAGAGGATGCGTTCGACCACCGTGCCCAGGTCGAGCGGGCGCGGGTCAAGGACCAGCCGGCCCGACTCCATCCGGGACACGCTCAGCAGGTCGTCGATCAGCCTGGCCAGCCGGCGGGACGCGTCGAGGATCTCGACCGCCGAGGACCGCTGGCGCTCGACCGGCATGTCGCGCAGCACCAGCAGCTCGGCGAAGCCGTGGATGAGGGTCAGCGGGGTCCGCAGCTCGTGGGAGACGGTCGAGATCAGGGCCGACTTGACCTCGTCGATCTCGCGCTCCTTGGACACGTCGCGGATCACGTCGACCCCGCCGACGACCCGGCCCCTGGCGTCGAAGATGGGGGCTGAGCTGACCGTCACCGGGACCTTGCGGCCATAGCGGCTGACCAGGTCGGCCGGGCCGCCGACCTGGTCCTCGGCGATCGGCAGGACCTCGGCGTAGGTGCGGCCCCTCGCCTCGTCCTCGGTCCAGCCGGTGAGCGCCTCCAGCGCCCGGTTGACGGCCGTGACCCGCCCGAACGGGTCGGTGAGCAGCACCCCGTCGGCGATCGCGTAGAAGACCGCCCGTGCCTCGCCGGCCGCTCGCTCGGCCTCCTCCAGCCGCAGCGCCGCCTCCAGCGCGCCGGCGATCTGGTTGCCGGCCAGGCCGAGCAGGGCTTCCTGCTCGCGGTCCAGCGGGTGGGGCTGGGTCCAGCAGAGGGCCAGCAGGCCGAGGAAGCGGCCGCGGGACAGCAGCGGGACAAGGGCAAGCGAGCGGACCCCCGTCCGGGCGACCAGGTCATGCAGGGTCGGGGAGCTGGCCACCCGCTCCAGGTTGGCCATCCCGACCACCTGCCCGCCCCGCAGGGCGGCCATCGGCAGGAGCTCCCGGATCTCGGCGTCGGCCTTGACGATGTCGTCGGCGACCCCGCCGTCGGGGAAGCCGGCCAGCGCCCGCAGGACCAGGTCGCCGCCGGGGCGGGCGGCCCCGAGAATGGCCCTGGTCGCCCCGATCTCGGGCTGCAGGCCGTCGAGCACCACCTCGGCCAGCCGCTGCAGGCTGGTCGCCCCCACGACCTGGGCGGACAGGTGGCGCAGGCGCTCCAGCGCCTCCATGCGGCCGGCCAGCCGGCGCCGCATGGTCTCCAGATCGCTGGCCACCGCGCCCAGCTCGTTGTCGACCCCCAGCTCGACCGGGGTGCCGAGGTCGCCGCCGGCCAGCCGGCCCGACGCCGAGCGCAGCGCGTCGGCCGGCGCGCCGACCGCCCGGCGCAGGTACAGGGCGATCAGCAGCACCGCGGCCAGCACCATCACCGCGGTGCGCACGGCCAGGGTCTGGGCCGCCTTGTAGGTCCGGCCCTGGCTGCTTGCGTAGGCCGCCTGCCGCCAGGCCAGCTCGTCCTCCAAGTTCGTCTGGCGCTCCCACAGCGCCCGGAACTGGCGGTCGGCGAAGCCCTTGGCGGCCACCCGGGCGGCCGCCTGCGCGCCGGCCTGCCGGGCCTTCACCTCCGTCCGCCCGGTCCGGACCCACGCCCGGTACTCGGTCCCCACCCGTTCCACCAGCGGAGGCAGGCCCTTCCAGGGCAAGGCCAGCCTGCGGAGCTGCTCGAAGCCCTCGGAGGCGTGTTCCTCCGCCTGGACCTGGGCCTGGAGGGTGGCCCGGTCGCCGGTGAGCAGGTAGGCACGTCGGCTGGTGTCCATGGTGACGAAGTCGCGGCTCAGCCTGGTCGCGGCCTGGCGCAGGCCGTCGACCCGGTCGACGGTGAGCTGCACCGAGGCGCTGTTCCTGGCCGCGTCGCGGGCGCCGAGGAAGATGGTCGCCCCCCAGGCCATCACCAGCAGGCCGAGCAGGGCGAGCAGGATGGTGAGCTGCACCCGCAGGCGCCGCACCCTACCTCCCGCGGTTCGCGGTTGCCTGGATCGCCGCCAGCCGCCCCCGGTCGACCAGGTGGATGGCGTCGACGGCGTCGGGCGCGAACTGGGTGCCCGCGGCCTCGCGGAGCCGGTGGAGCGCCTCGTCGAGGCTGACCGCGGCCCGGTAGGGGCGGTCGGTGGTGATGGCGTCGAAGGCGTCGACGGCCGCGAACACCCTGGCCGCCAGCGGGATCTGCTCGGCCTTGAGGCCCTCCGGGTAGCCGGCCCCGTCCCAGCGCTCGTGGTGGGAGTAGACGACCGCCCTGACCACGTCCATGTGCGGCACCCCCTCCAGGATGCGCAGGCCGATGGCGGGGTGCTCGCGCATCAGGGCCCACTCCTCGTCGGCCAGGGGCCCGGCCTTGTTGAGGATGGCGTCGGGGACGCCGATCTTGCCGAGGTCGTGGAGCAGGAAGGCGTACTCCAGCCCCGGGGTCACGGCCAGGTCGCCGCCCAGTGCCCGGCAGGCCTCGGTCCCGTAGGCGGTGACCCGGGCCAGGTGGCCGCCGGTGTAGGCGTCCTTGGCCTCGACCGCGGTGGCCAGGGCGCGCACGGTGGCGATGTAGGCCAGCTCGACCGCGTCCAGGGCCTGGCGCAGCTCCTCGGCCCGCCGGCGCTCGGCCGTGAAGGTGGTGCGCAGGTCGTCGGCATAGCGAAGCAGCTGGGAGTGGGCGGCGTCGGCCTGCTCCAGCTTGCGCGACCACAGCCGAAGGAAGCGGAGCCGGTCGACGGCCACGGCCGCCCCGGTGGCCAGCAGCTCGACCACGGCCAGGTCCTCGCCGCTGAACCGCTGCCCGGAGCCCCGGCGCAGCGCGAGCACGCCAACCGCCCGGCCCTCCACCACCATCGCGCACCAGGCCTCGGGTGCGTCCGCTCCGGCGGTCAGCGGCCGGGTGGTGGCCACCGCGTCCGCGGCCAGCTCACGGTCGCCAGGGCGGGCGCCGATCTGCCCTCCGGGCCCCTGGGCGCCCCACGACGGCCCCGGAACGAAGCCGTCCTCGGCCAGCAGGACCGTCCCCTCCGCTGCCCCGAGCGCATGGCAGGCGCGTTCGAGCAGCGAGTCGCCGGCGGTTGCCAGGTCCTCACCGCCCGCCAGCACCCGGAACGGGGCCAGCAGCTCCTCGCCCAGGCGAGCGCGCTGCGCTCGGGCCACCATGATCTCCTCGTCTTGTTCGTCAGGTTCGAGACATTGAATCGTACTCCGATCAGGTTCCGAACAGCCGGTCCCCGAAGTCCCCCAATCCGGGCACGATGTAGGCTTGGTCGTTCAGGCGCTCGTCGACGGCGGCGGTGACGACGTCCAGCGACGGGTGGTCGGCCTCCAGCCGCGCGATGCCCTCCGGCGCCGCCACCACCGACAGCAGCGTGACCTTGGCCGGCCCGGCCGCGAACAGGCTGGCGCAGGCCGCGGCGGCCGACCCGCCGGTGGCCAGCATCGGGTCCAGCAGCAGCACGTAGCTGCCCCCGATGTCCGGCAGCTTGCTGTAGTAGGTCGAGGGCTGGAAGGTGGCGTGGTCCCGCTCCAGTCCCAGGTAGCCGACCGCCACCTCGGGGAACAGCTCGGTCACGGCCTCCAGCATGCCAAGGCCGGCCCGCAGGATCGGCACCGCGACCAGGGGCGCCGCAAAGGCGGTGCCGTCGGCGGTGGCCAGCGGGGTGGTCACCGTGCGCGAGGCCGTGGGGATCCCCCGGGTCGCCTCGACGGCCAGCACCAGCG
>DATHIG010000554.1:0-2849 GCA_035490035.1 Actinomycetes bacterium | reverse complement strand
TCACTGTAATGTCCAGTAGCCCGATCATATGGTCCCCCGCAAGTAACCAGTCGCAGCTCCGGGTCAAGCGTCGGGTAGTACACGAGGTCGCTAGGGAACGCCACCTTTCTGTACGTACCCTGCCTGGTCACCACGAACCGTGCCGTGGTGCCGTCTGCTCGATCCACGAGAATCTCGTCGCCACGCTGCAGTGTGTCGAGCCGGGAGAAAACGGCCGGTGCATTCCAGCGTACGTGCCCCAAGATGACCGCCGGCCCCACCTGCCCCGGCCGGGGGCCGCCTTCCCACCATCCGGCCACGCTGGGCTTCTCCGGCACCTCGATGCTCCTGTCGGATTCCAGCCCGAGGTACTCCAGCCCCGTGTCCACGTCGATAGCGGGGATTCGCAGCCGGACCGGCAAGGCCGTCTCGCTGTGCGTTCTGGTCGAGCGGTAAGTCTCCAGCTTGGAGTGCGGCGTGAGGCTCGGGGTCGCGGACGCTGTAGCGGCCGGCGGCGCCGACATGTCACTGCCGCCGGCGGCCGCACAGCCGCCGAGCACAAGCACGGCAAGCAGGTAGCCCCATGCCGTCCGGGTGATCAGACGGTGTGTTTCGGGCATGTCACCCACCCGCAAAGGCCGCCATTGCGCCGCTGCCGGTCTCTGCCCCGCCCTGTGGGTTGCCGGCCGCCACGGTCTCCCCGATCGCCGTGGCCGCTTGGTCCGCGAGAGCGAACATGTGTTGGTAGGCCTCATAGGACACCTGGTGCGCCGTGACGTAATCCGCTGCGGCGTACTCGTTGATCTGCTTCAGCAGCATTTCTTCATGCATGACGAACGCGTCCGCCAACGCCGCCGTTGCCAGTCGCCCATCCGTCGACGTGGACAGGAAGTTCGCGAACTCGGAGTTGAACCCCGTCAGCCGGTCCTGGGCGGCATCCTGGGCAGCCTCGTCCATCTGCGCCAGTGCCTGGGTGTAGGCGACGAAGGCGTCGATGTGGTCGGACCAGAGTGTCTGGAACGATCGTGCGCTCTCCCCACCGAACACACTCTCGATCATGGCTGTGATCTCTCGAGTGTTCTGGTCGAGTGTGGCTGCGGCGACGGGGAAGTCCGGATAGTCGGAGATCCCGGACCGCATGGCATCGACGGCGAGTTCGGCGTGTTCGCCGAACCGCATGCCCAGCTGGGATTGCAGCTCGCGGGCCGGGTTGTCGAAGTCCGCCGGCAGTTCCCCGCCTTCCCCGGTCACGATGCCGGCTGCGAGCGCCTTCCCCAGCGGGAACATGTGCGCGTAACTCTCTCGCTCGAGCTGGAAGGCGCGCTCGTAGTCTTCCGCGGCATAAGCGTCCACCTGCTCCAGTAACAGGTTCACGTGCATGCGCAACTCCTCGGCGACGACTTCAGCCGGAATCGCCTGGTGGGTGGCTTCGCCGAGATACTCGCTGAGGTCGGTCACGTAGTCGTCCAGCTGGCGGCGTGCCTCCGACATCACCGCCGCGTCGTCATCGGCTACCCCTCGGGCGTAATTGAACACGGACGTGACGTGGTTGAACCACGTCTGTTCGAAGGTCTCGGCGGCCTCGGCCCCGTAGACCGCCCCGATCGGCGCTGCGATCTCGGCGGCATTCTTGCTCAACGCCTCATCGGCGGACTGGGCCAGATCCTCGTCACCGCGCAGGCGTGCGCGGGTGAGCCGTACCGTCAAGATTGCGTGCTGACCCAACAGCTGTTCCAGCTGTGCGCGCAACTCGACCGGACCCGGTTGTTCGACAGGCACCGCCTGGCCCGCTGGGTCATGGGTGGCCGCGTCGGCGGTCGGCCCAGCAAGTTCACCAGCGTCATCGTTGTCCACCCCAGACGAACATCCCATAAACCCGGCAATGGCGACACACGTCACTCCGACAACAGCCACCCTGGCCAGCGCAAAGAACGGGCGCTCCACAGAACCTCCCCCGAGCCCATGACAGGCAGGACCGGCACACGGTACACGGCCGAGCCCACCCAGGGGAGGTCAGGCCGGGCCAGCCCGGTTAAGTCCGGGACCACGGCCGACTAACTCAGGGTGCCGCTCGCTAGCCGCCGCCGCGGCCAGCACGCGAAACTCGCGCCGGACGACGCCCGTAGCCGTAGGCCACGTGCGGAGATGGTTACGGTGTTCTGCATCGCGCGTGCGAGGGCCCCGACGAGACATCGAGTGCCGAAAACTGGTGACTGCAGGCATGGGCGAGATATAGGCGTCTGGTGGGTAGTCACCTGTGCAGCGACGAATTGCTACGGAGATTAGGCCAGATTGCTACGGAGATTTAAGTCAGAGCGCCGCTTGGCATGTGGCGGCGGTTGAGATGTTCGTCGCACGGGTAGGCCGGACGGCATGTCAAGGCCCGCACCCCTGAAGGCTTTGGAGGCTCTTCGGATCTGAGCGTGGTTGAGGAGTGAGGCGTGGCGGTCCGGTGATGGGGGGAGTCGAGGCGGTCAGGATCGGGAGCGACCAACTGCCCGATGAACTCAAGACCTCGACATGGATCACCCTTCGTGTTGCTCGTTCCGCGTGGTCCGGTCGGCACCGCTGTCGCGACCCGCTGTACAGGGTCCGCGGCTGCAGGTCCGCCCGGTTGCCCTTGCTCGCTCCCCGCACTGTCCCGCGCAGCCGGCGCGATCGGTGATACCGAGGAGGAGGCGCGCTGCGCGCAGTTCCTGGCGATTCCTCGACGGAAGCAGCGCAGAACCTGGGCTGCTAGCCAACAGGTCAGTGGGCGAGTCTCACCTCGATGACTGCGTGCAGTTCCCCCCGTTGCACCGCCTCGTTGCCGAGCCGCACGATCAGCGTGTACCCGACCCCATCGAACGTGCAGTAGGACGATCCCGCTG
>DATHIG010000553.1:0-2579 GCA_035490035.1 Actinomycetes bacterium | reverse complement strand
CCACCGCACGCGCGGGCCAGCGGCAGTAGGTGCGCAGCGCCCCGGCGAGGTCGCGGTCCTTCATCAGGCGAAGGACCAGCCGCCAGACCGCCACGTGGACGAGCAGCACAGCGACCACCACGCCGACCGTGGTGAGCATCCCGGACGGCCGGGCGCCGGTGATCCAGTCCATCCGGCACCAGAGATACCCCTCGCAGGCACCCCGAGTCCACCGTTTCGGGACACCGGCGGCCACTATGGGTTGTTGCTGGCCAACAGCCGAGCGCGACAGCGTGACACCCGGCTCCCCCGAAGATGCGGCGCCCACAGCGGAGTGGTAGTTCCGGGCTCAGCTCACCCGGTCCCACGTCATGCCGGGGAACGCCACCATCACCGACCAGGTCGCCGTAGGCTCGTGACGCGGGTTTGAATCCCGTCACCCGCTCTCCGGGGGCCTGCGGTCACGGGGTGCCAGGGAACAGGGCCAACCCGCTGTGGGTGGTGCCGCCGGCGACCTGGAAGTCGCCGCCGACGGCCAGGCCGGCGGGGATGGCCTCGGCGACGATCACGCCGCGGGTGCCGCCGGCGCCCGGGTTCCAGGACAACGGCACGCCGGTGGCCGGGTCGAGGGCGGCGACGTGGGTGCGGACGGTCAGGGCGCCGGGGCAGCGCACGGTGTAGGAGGAGTTCCTGACCGTGCACAGGTTGGTCAGGTGACCACCGATGTAGACGGCGCTGGCGGTCGCCTCGACGGCGTTGATGTCGCCGGAGTTGAACGGGCAGCCGGGCGCGCCGCCGTTGTGCCACAGGACCGGTGGGGTGCCCGACCCGGTCGCCGGCATCGCGATCACCGACTCGTGGGCCGCGCCGCAGATGCTCTCGTTGCCGTCGGCGGTGGTCAGGTAGGCGGTGGCGCCGTCGGGTGAGAGCGCGACCCCCCAGCCGGACGCATGGATGTTGGGGTTCCAGGCGGTCAGGGAGCGCGAGGCGATGCTGACCGAGGCGAAGTTGTAGCGGACGGCGCCGGCCACCGAGGTGAACGCCCCGGCCAGGTACAGGGTGGTACCGCCCGGGTTGACGGCCAGGTCGCGCACGGCCCCGTCGGCGTGCAGGGCCATGGCCCCGACGGCGCCGGTGGTGGCATTGACGGCGGCCAACCTGACCCGCCGCCGCCCGTTGACGGTCGCGAAGGTGCCGCCGACGAACAAGGTGTTGCCGGCCTGGGCGAGCTTGAGCACGGCGGCGTTGGGCCGCGGGCCGAAGGCCGGGTTGGCCGCGCCGGTGACCGGGTCGAGCATGGCCAGGCGGTCGCAACGGGAGCATCCGCGGACGTTGTTGAACACCCCGCCGGCATACAGTCGGGTCCCGTCGGCGCTGCGCAGCAGGGCGTTGACGTCGTCGTCGGCCCGAGGGTCGAAGCCGTCGACGTACAGGCCGGTGGTGGCGTCAAGGGCGACCAGGTGAGAACGGGCGATCGAGGGGGTCCCGTAGCCGACGGCGGTGAAGCTGCCACCGACGTAGACGGTGTTGCCGATCTGGGCGACGGCGCGCACCTCGCCGCCGTAGAACTGCAGGGTGGTGGCCGGGGTCGGGGACGGCACGGCCCCCGCCGGTGGCAGCACGACCGCGAACAGCAGCAGCGTGGCGACGCCGATCGGCAGGATGCGGGCGACGGTGCGCATGTTGGCCCCACTCCAGACACAGGCGAGACTGACCGACCCAAGGCGCGGCAAGGCTAGTCGCTGCGTGGTCGTGAGGGGATGCGCAATATGACGTAGTTCGGGCTTATTCGCCGTCTCTGCCGTGCTGGGGAGACCGGGGAACGCCAGGACCCCGCAGATCGGAGCCGCGGGGTCCTGGCGTCCAGGCGCATCAGGATTCCAGCGTGGCCTTCACCGTGACCTCGACGTTCCCCCGGATGGTGTTGGAGATCGGGCAGCCCTTCTCGGCCTCGTCGGCGGCCCGCTGGAAGCCGTCCTGGTCGAGGCCGGCGACCACGCCGTTGACCTCGAGCGCCGAGCGGGTGACGACAACCCCGCCACCCTCCTTGGGGTCGAGGGAAACCGTGGAGGTGACGTGCAGGCGCTCGGGGGCGTTGCCGGCTTGGGCCAGTGCGTGCGAGAACGCCATCGCGTAGCAGGTGGCGTGGGCGGCCGCCAGCAGCTCCTCGGGGCTGGTCTTGCCGTCAGGGCTCTCGGTCCGCGCCGCCCAGGTGACCGGGAAGCGGCCGATGCCGCTGGAGACGAACTCCGTTTCGCCCTTGCCGCCGATCAGCGGCCCCTCCCACAGCGTGTGCGCTTGGCGGTCGGCCATCGCCATGTCGACATCCCTCCTGATCGATGAGTCGTCCGTTCCACGGAACGCTAGGCCGCCGGAGCCCGGCCTGTCGACTCGGAGCGAGCGTAGGCGCTCGGATCACCGGGGAGACCCGGGAACGACCCTGCGTCTCAGCGATCCTCGTCGCGGTCTCGGGGTGCCTCGTGGTGGAGGAGCCACGACTTGCGTTGCAGTCCCCACAGGTAGCCGCCGAGCCGCCCATCAGCGCGGAGCACCCGATGGCAGGGCACGACGACGGCCACGTTGTTGCGCGCGCAGGCGGC
>DATHIG010000552.1:0-5023 GCA_035490035.1 Actinomycetes bacterium | reverse complement strand
CCGGCGCCTACCGCGTCTACGACGACCCGGCCGACCTGCTGCTGCACCTGGACGAGGTCGGGGTCCGGACCCCTCAGGAGGGCTGACCAGCCCGCGCTTAGGCGCCGCTTACCCGGGGGCCCGTACGGTGGTGGTCGTCAGGGCCGTCGAGAGAAGGAGGCTCGTTTGCCTGAAGAGCCGGTCACGACGGCGCGGACAGGATGGAAGCCTTGGCGTGCCATCCTGGTTGCCACCGTGCTCGCCGGGCTGGCGGTGGTGTTGTTCGCCACCAGTGCGTTCAGCAGCTCCGGCCGGTCGCCTGGCTCGAACGGCGGCACCCCCGCCGTCGAGCAGGTCCAGCAGACGCCTGGGGAGGATGGGCGCGACTGCCCCGACAAGTCGGGGCGGAACCGTTCCAGCGACCCGAGCGACGCCAGCCTGGACGTGTAGCGCCGTCCACCTGACACGGAGCGCCCGGCCGATCGTGGCCGGGCGCTCCATCTCGCGGTCCCGAGCGACCCGGCGGCCAGGCAGACCGGGCAGGCCCGGCAGCAGGCGCAGGAACCCGCCGGCGTGGGTGCCGCCGGTGACGATCGTGCCCGCTCCCTGTAGGTTCATGGCATGCAACGCTACGGCATCACCATCCCGTTCGATTCGGTCCCCCTGGTCGAGCAGCGCGACCTGGTGGCCGAGCTGGCCGGCCTCGGCTACACCGACGTGTGGTCGTCGGAGTCGAGCGGCACCGACGCGTTCACCCCCCTGGCCCTGGCCAGCGCGTGGGCGCCGACGCTGCGGCTCGGCACCGCGATCGTCCCCGTCTACACCCGCGGCCCCGCCACCCTGGCCCAGTGCGCGGCCACCCTGGCCGTGGCCGCCCCCGGGCGGGTCACGATCGGGATCGGCGCATCCTCCGACGTGATCGTGGAGCGCTGGAACGGCGGCGCCTTCGACCGGCCCCTCGAGCGGGTGCGGGACACCGCCCGGTTCCTGCGGGCCGCCCTGGCCGGGGCCAAGGTGACCGAGCGCTACCAGACCTTCGCCGTCGACGGGTTCCGGCTGGGCGTGGTGCCCGAGCAGCCGCCACGGCTGCTGATCGCCGCCCTGCGCCCGGGGATGCTGCGGCTGGCCGGGCGGGAGAGCGACGGCGCGATCCTCAACTGGCTCGCCTCCGGCGACGTTGGCACGGTGACGCCCTACGTCCACCAGGCCGGCCCGGACCGCGAGATCGCGGCCCGGATCTTCGTCGCCGCCACCGCCGACGCCGAGGAGGCCCGCGGGCAGGCCCGCCGGGCGATCGCCGCCTACCTCACCGTCCCGGTCTACCGTGCGTTCCACGAATGGCTCGGCCGGGGGGAGCGCCTGGCGCCGATGTGGCGGGCGTGGGCGAGCGGGGACCGCCGGGCGGCCCTTGCCGCCATCCCCGACGAGGTGGTCGACGAGCTGGTCGTGCACGGCCCCCCGCAACGCTGCCGCGAGCAGCTGCAGCGCTACCTCGACGCCGGCGTGACCACCCCGATCCTGGCCCTGCTGCCGGTCGGCGGCGACCTCCGCGAGACCGTCCGCGGTCTGGCCCCGGCCGCGGGGTGAGCGTGCGCTGGATGCGGCCGGCGGCGTCGGGCTGGTGGCCAGGCCGGTGGCCAGGACCCATGGAGATCAGGCCGTCGGAGGAGCCGGCAGCCTCGGTGGGCCGGGAGCCGCAGCGCTGATGCCGGCATGACCATCACCTACCACTGGCGCGGCGCGTTCGCCAGCGCCGAGGTCAACGCGCTGCACGCGGAGTGCTTCGACCATCCGGTCCTGTCGGACGACGACTGGGACTGGAGGGGCCAGGTCGAGCGGCACAGCCTCGGATGGGTGTGCGCCCGGGACGGGTCGGAGCTGGTCGGCTTCGTGAACGTGGCCTGGGACGGGCTGGTCCACGCGTTCGTGCTGGACACCATGGTCGCCTCAACGGCCAGGCGGCACGGCGTCGGGACCCGGCTGGTCGAGGTCGCCGTCCGCGAGGCCCGCGCCGCCGGGTGCGAGTGGCTGCATGTCGACTTCGACGATCATCTGCGGGCGTTCTATTTTGGTGCCTGCGGGTTCGTCCCGACCAACGCGGGGCTGATCGCGCTGTAGGCGGAGTGGAGGGACGATGGCACGGTTCGTGGAGCTGCGGCGGCACACCGACAACGACGGCGACGTGCTGACCGCGGACGGGGTCGCGGCGGCGCTGCGGATCGGGGCCGGGCTGGCCGGGGGATACCGGGTCGGGGTGTCGACCGGGGCCCAGCGGGCGACCCAGACGGTGGGCTGCCTGCTGGCTGCGCTCGGGCAGCCGGTGCCGGGTGGGGTGGTCGTCGAGGCGGGACTCCGGTCGGAGCAGGAGGAGCGCTGGCGGGCCGCCTTCCAGCGGGCCGGCAGCGGCGAGCTGGAGGCGCTGCGGGCGGCGGACCCGGAGCTCGTCGCCGTGGACTCGGTGACGCTCGGGGCCGCGCTCGGGCGGGTGCTGGAGCGGCTCGGGGACGGGGAGCGGGCGCTGGTCGTCGGGCACAGCCCGACCAACGAGGCGGCTGTGCTCGGGCTCACCGGCGAGCTGGTCGCGCCGCTGGCCAAGGGCGCCGGGGTGCTGGTGGTGTCCGACGGCGACCGCTTCCAGGTCGAGTCCCTCAACCCCTGACGACGGCCCAGCCGGCAGCCGGATTGTTGTGAGCGCCAGCCGCGGCGGCCCGGGTCGGACGGCAACGGCCTGCCGGCTGGTCCGTTGTGTGGTGTGAGGTCTGGGTGACTGGGGCCGGGTGGGACGGCTCCGGCTTGCCGGCTGGGCCGTTGTGTATCGTTCACCCATGGCTTCCCGCAAGCTGGTCCTGGAGGTCGCTGGCCGAGAGGTGACCGTCAGCAACCCGGACAAGGTGTATTTCCCCCGAACCGGGCACACCAAGCTCGATCTCGTCCGCTACTACCTGGCCGTTGCCGAGGGGGCGCTGCGGGGGGTCTCGCAGCGGCCGATGGCTCTCAAGCGGTTCGTCAACGGCGCCGAGGGCGAGTTCTTCTTCCAGAAGCGGGCTCCGGAGTCGCGGCCGGAGTGGGTGGAGACGGTCGAGCTGAGGTTCCCTTCGGGGCGCAGCGCCCACGAGATCGTCGTCCGGGACGCCGTCCAGCTGGCCTGGGTGGTCAACCTGGGCTGCATCGACCTCAACCCGCACCCGGTCCGGGCCGACGACCTCGACCACCCCGACGAGCTGCGGGTCGACCTCGACCCGGTGCCGGGGGTGCCGTGGGCGGACATCGTGCAGGTCGCGCTGGTGACCAGAGAGGTCCTCGAGGACTTCGGCCTGCTCGGCTGGCCGAAGACCTCCGGCTCCCGCGGCTTCCATGTCTACTGCCGGATCCAGCGCCGCTGGTCGTTCCCCGAGGTCCGCCGGGCCGCGGTCGCCCTGGCCCGCGAGGTCGAGCGGCGCGCGCCCGAGATCGCCACCAGCAAGTGGTGGAAAGAGGAGCGGCACGGGGTGTTTCTCGACTACAACCAGAACGCCAAGGACCGGACGGTCGCCTCCGCCTACTCGGTCCGCCCGACCGCCGACGCCCGCGTGTCCATGCCGCTGCCATGGGACCAGGTGGCCGACTGCCGGCCGGAGGCATTCACCATCGACACCGTGCCCGAGCTGTTCGCCGCCGCCGGGGACGCCGCCGACGGCATCGACGGGGAGGCCGGGTCGCTGGAGCCGTTGCTGGAGCTGGCCTCCCAGCACGAGACGGCCGGGTTCGCCGACGCGCCCTGGCCGCCCCATTTCGTCAAGCAGTCCGGCGAGCCGGCCCGCGCCCAGCCGTCCAAGCGGCGGCAGCCGGAGCCGGCCACCCGCGAGGGGATCGTCCCGCCGCCCGCGCCCGGCAAGTCGGCCGGGCCGACCGGCCGCCGGCGCACGACCATGCCGCTGATCGAGGTCGCCAGGGCGGCCACCGAAGCCGAGGCCCGGGAGGGGCTGGAGCGCTGGAAGGCCCGCCACCCCGACATCTGGCCGCGGCTCGCCCCGGCTGACGTGCTGGTCGACTCCATGCGCGGCCGCAGCACCACCTGGTACCGGATCCGGCTGAACCTGCGTAACGTGCCCGAGGACCGGCGCCCACCCCAGGAGGCCCTCGAGGTCGACTATGACCCCTGGGGCGCGTGAGCGGCCGGCCCCGCCGCAGGTGGGCGGGCGCCGGCCGCGACGGTTGGCGTGCCGGTCAGCGCAGGACGAGCCAGTCGGAGAGCTCCGCCCAGGCCGGGGCGTAGTCGCCGCCGATGATGCCCATGCCGCTGTCGTGGTACAGCTGCCCGTAGGCGGTGAACCGGAGACGGTCGGGACCGCCGATGCAGCTCGTCGGGAACCGCATCCGGTAGCTGGTGCCGTCGAAGGATGCGTTCGCCCGGCAGGTGACCTGGTCGGTGCCGCCCACGCGCTTGGCCACGTACCCGTAGGCGCCCAGCACCGGGTCACCCCGCAGCTCGGCCACGTAGTGCCACTCCCCCGAGGCGGGGTCGGTGTTGAGGCCCCAGGAGATCCCGCCCCGCGGCAGCGACGTCCCAGACCACCAGTTGCCGCTGGTCGGGCTGGTCGGCTGCTCGAAGCGGGCGGTGACGGTCAGGTACCGCCGGTCGCGGCTGCGGGCGACGGTGGCCGAGCGAAGGTCGGCCCGGGGGTCGTCGGCGTCCAGCTGGTCGTGGACGGTGACCGAGCGGAGCGGGCGGACGCTGGCTGCGGGTGCCGCCCCGGCGCCGGTGGCGCCGGCGGCGAGCGCACCCGCGGTGAGGACGGCCAGGATGGTGGTGGCGGCAAGGCGCCCGCGGCGCCGCTGGCCGCCCTGGTTGGTCGGCATGATGCTCCCCCTTTGTGGGACCGGTGATCGACCACCAGGATCGGACATCAAGGAAACAGAAGGCGCTCGGGCCGATCACCGTGGATCACGCAGGCATAACGAAAGGAGCGTCGCGTGGCTGTGGACGTGCTGGTGATCGGGGCGGGGGTCATCGGGCTGACCACCGCGATCCGGGCCGCGGAGGCCGGGCTCGGGGTGCTGGTCC
>DATHIG010000551.1:0-2019 GCA_035490035.1 Actinomycetes bacterium | reverse complement strand
GTCCAGCCGGACCGGCTGCGCCTGGCCGACACCGGCAGCGTCCCCACCGCCCTGGCCAAGGTGGCCGAGGTGCTGCGGGTCAACAACCCCAACGCCACCGTGCTCACCGGCCTGGCCGGCCTGGTCGCCAAGGCCGAGGCTGACCGCCAGGCCCTCACCGTGCCCGTGCTCCTGGCCGACGTCCAGCTCGCCTCCCTTGCCCTGCTCATCCTGGTGGTCGTCGCCGCCATGGCCGCCGAGGCGAGGGCTGGCGAGGTCGCCCTGGCCAAGGTTCGGGGCGCGACCACCGGGCAGGCCTTCGGGCTGGCCGTGCTGGAGCTGGCCGTGGTCGCCGCGCTGGCCTTCCCGGCCGGGCTCGCGGTCGGCTGGCTGGGCGCGTTCCTGCTCGCCCGCAGCCAGCTCCAGCACGGCATCCCCGTGGCCGTGACCCCGCCGGCGGTCGCCGTCGCCCTTGCCGCCACCGTCGTCGCCCTGGCCGCGGCCAGCCTGGCCAGCCTCGGGGCGGTCCGCCGGCGCATCCTCGACCAGTGGCGCCAGGGCCGCTCGGACCGGGTCGGCCGCCGCGGGTTCCTCCTGGACGCGGTGCTGCTGCTGGTCGCGGCGGCCGCCCTGGCCAACCTGCGTGCCTCAGGGACCCGCCAGGCCACCGGCGGCTACGACGTGCTCGCCACCCTCGCCCCCGGCCTGGCCGTGCTGGCCGCCGCCCTGGTCGCCGGCCGGTCGCTGCCACTGGCGGCGGGCTGGCTGGTCCGGCTCACCGGCAGCTCCCCCGGCCTGGCCACCTACGTCGGCGCCCGCCAGGTCGCCCGCCGCGGCGGGCCGGCCCTGCGGGTGGTGATCGCCCTGGCCGCCGCCTTCGGCCTGGTCGCGTTCGCGGTCACCGTCCGCCAGGACATGGCCCGCAACCGCCATGACCGGGCCCACACCCAGATCGGCGCGGCCGAACGGCTTGCTGTCGCCGTTCCCCGGGACGTCCTGGGCCCCGAGCGGGTCGCCGAGGCCGACCCGTCGGGCGAGGCGGCCATGGCCGTTGAGCGCTATCCCGGCGCCCTGCGCGACGCCCCAACGGTCGACGTCACCCTGCTCGGCATCCAGCCAGAGCGCTACCGGGCGGTGGGCTTCTGGCGAGACGACTTCTCCGGCCGGTCCCTGCAGCACACGCTGGACGCGGTGGCCCAGCCGTCAGCGCCGCCGCTGGAGCTCGGCCGGGCCGACCAGCTCGAGGTGGCCGTCGGCTCCGGCGAGGTCCGGTCCGAAGGCCCGGTGCGGCTGGTCGCTCTGGTCCGGGGGGCCGGCCGCACGGCCAGGGTCGACCTTGGCCGCCTGGAGGCCGGGGGCGTTCGCCCCATGCGGGGCCGGCTCGACCCGGCGGGTGGGCCGTGGCGGCTGGAGCGGCTCTGGGTCCAGCGCGAGCCCGGGGTGACCAGCGCGGTCAGCGTCGACCTGACCTTCGACTCGGTCCGGGCCGGCCTGGGCGGGTCGTGGCGGCCGGTCGACGGCTTCGACGACCCGGCCCACTGGTACTCCCTGAACGACAACGCCTACGAGCCGGGGGACGCCCTGGCCGCCACCGCCGGGGTCGACGGCCGCGCCCTCGCGGTCGCCATCGACGCCCCGAGCAGCGGCGTCACCCTCGGCATCGGCCACGCCTCGGTGCCGGAGGCCCTGCCCGCGGTGGTCACGCCGGCGTTTCTGCGGGCGGTGTCGACCCAGGTGGGCCGGGTGGTGCGCATGCGTGGGTCGATCCCCGGCGACCTGCTGGTCAAGGTGGCCGGCGTCGCCAGGGTGCTCCCCGGCGCCGTCGGGACCGAGGCCGCCGCCTTCGTCAACGCCGACTGGCTGCTGGTCCACGCCCAGCGCAACCCGACCGAACGGCCGGCGATCGGCGAGGTCTGGACCGTCGGGGGCGCGCAGGGCCGGGCCGTGGCCGAGCGGTTGAACGCCGGGGGGATCCGGGTCGAGTCGCGCCTGGTCGCCGCCGAGCAGGAGGCCGCCCTGGCCCAGCAGGCCCCATCGCTG
>DATHIG010000550.1:0-10072 GCA_035490035.1 Actinomycetes bacterium | reverse complement strand
CCGCCAGGTACCAGCCCCACTGCCGGCCCTGGAGCAGCCCGACGCCGGCCGCGATCAGGCCGACGACCAGCAGCAGCGGCACGATCGGGAAGACAGTGCCGTTGACGATGCTGGACAGCAGCGGGAAGCCGACGAAGGCGGCGTCGATGAACAGGAAGATGGCGACGATGCTGACCGACTGCTCGGGATCGATGTCGTAGGCCATCGCGCTACTCCACCGTCACGCTCTTGGCCAGGTTGCGGGGCTTGTCGATCGGGCACCCGCGGGCGACGGCCACATGGTAGGAGAGCAGCTGCAGGGGGATCAGGCAGACCAGCGGGGTCAGCAGCTGGGCGGTGGCGGGTACGCGCAGCACGTGGGTGGCGTGGGCGGCGACCTCGCGGTCGCCGTCCTCGGCGATGGCGATGATGGCCGCGCCCCGGGCGGCGACCTCCTGGATGTTGGTCAGCATCTTGGCGTAGATGTGGCTGGAGGGGTGGACGACCACCACCGGCGTCCCCTCCTCGACCAGCGCGATCGGCCCGTGCTTGAGCTCGGCCGCCGGGTACCCCTCGGCGTGGAGGTAGGAGATCTCCTTGAGCTTGAGCGCCCCCTCCAGGGCCATGGGATAGCCGACGTGGCGGCCGAGAAACAGCCAGTCATGGGCGTCCTTGTACTCGTCGGCGACCTTGCGGACCTGGTCGCTCCGCTCCAGGCAGAGCGCGATCTTGGCCGGGAGCTGCTCCAGCTCGCGGACGACGGCGGCCACCTCGTCGACGAACATGGTGCCCCTGACCTGGGC
The DNA here is from genome assembly GCA_035490035.1 of Actinomycetes bacterium. Taxonomy (GTDB): domain Bacteria; phylum Actinomycetota; class CALGFH01; order CALGFH01; family CALGFH01; genus CALGFH01. The sequence goes on along the minus strand of DATHIG010000550.1, from coordinate 9,290 downwards.
CAGGTACAGGGCGACCAGGTACATGGCGGCCAGCTGGGTGGCGAAGGTCTTGGTGGCGGCGACGCACACCTCGGGTCCGGCCCTGGTGTAGAGCACGGCGTCGGACTCGCGCGGGATCGAGGCGCCGACGGTGTTGCAGACGGTCAGCACCCTGGCCCGCTGGCGGCGGGCGTAGCGGACCGCGCCCAGGGTATCGGCCGTCTCCCCCGACTGGGAGATGGCGATGACCAGGGTGTTGCGGTCCAGCACCGGGTCGCGGTAGCGGAACTCGCTGGCGATCTCGATCTCCACCGGCAGCCGGGTCCAGTGCTCGATGGCGTACTTGGCGACCAGGCCGGAGTGGTAGGCGGTGCCGCAGGCGACCACGAACACCTTGTCGACCTCGCGCAGCTCGTCCTCGCTCATGCGCAGCTCGTCCAGGATCAGCCGGCCGGCGGGGTCGGTGCGGCCCTCGAGGGTCTGCTTGACGGCCAGCGGCTGCTCGTGCATCTCCTTGAGCATGAAGTGCTCGTAGCCGCCCTTCTCGGCCGCCGAGAGGTCCCAGTCGACCTGGTGCTCGTACGGCGCGACCGGGTGACCGTCGAGGTCGCTGACCTCCAGCCCCTCGGGGGTCACGACCACCACCTGGTCGTCCTCCAGGATCACCCCGTCCTTGGTGCGGTCAAGGAAGGCGGCGAAGTCGCTGGCCACGAAGTTCTCGCCCTCGGCCCGCCCGGCCACCAGCGGCAGGTCGCGCTTGGCCCCGACCACCACACCCGGGTCGTCCTGGTGCAGCACGGCCAGCGCGAACGACCCCTCCAGCCGTTTCAGGGCGGTCCTGACCGCATCCGGGAAGGCTCGCCCGTCGGCCAGCGCCGCCTCGACCAGGTGGGCGACGCACTCGGTGTCGGTCTGGGAGGCGAGGGTGTGGCCCTCGGCCTCCAGCTGGGCCCGCAGGCTGTAGAAGTTCTCGATGATCCCGTTGTGGATCACCGCCACCCGCCCGGTGCAGTCCATGTGGGGGTGGGCATTGCCGTCGGTCGGCCGCCCGTGGGTCGCCCACCGGGTGTGCCCGATCCCGGTCACCCCGGCCAGGGCGTGGTCGCCGCCGAGCTCCTGCTCGAGCGCCTCCAGCTTCCCCGCCTTGCGCACGACCTGGACCCGCCCCCCGTCCAGCACCGCCACCCCGGCCGAGTCGTATCCCCGGTACTCGAGCCGCCGCAATCCGGCCAGGAGGATCGGGAGGGCCTGTTGGCCTCCGGCGTAGCCGACGATCCCGCACATGCTGTCAGGCTCCCTTCGCGCGACGGCCGCTGGAGGGGACAAGGACCAATCGTAGCAGCCGGGCTGGCTAGCCCAGCTCGGTGGCGACCACGGCGGCCAGGCGGTCGGCGACGGCCTTGGCCTCGTGTTCCGTCTCGGCCTCGACCATGACCCGGACCAGGGCCTCGGTCCCCGACGGTCGGACCAGCACCCGGCCCCGTTCCCCCAGGCGGGCCTCCTCGTCCGAGACCGCCCGCCAGACGGCGGAGGCCGTGTCCAGGGCATGGCGGTTGACGACCCGGACGTTGACCAGCACCTGGGGCAGGCGGCGCATGACCGTCGCCAGCTCGGACAGGGGGCGGCCGGTGCGGGCGACCACGGCCAGGAGCCGGAGGCCGGTGAGCAGGCCGTCGCCGGTGGTGGCGCGGTCGAGGAAGATGAGGTGGCCGGACTGCTCGCCGCCGACGGTGTGGCCGCCGGCGAGCATCGCCTCCAGGACGTAGCGGTCGCCGACGGCGGTCTGCTCGACCTGGATGCCGTGCTCGGCCATGGCCTGGCGGAAGCCGAGGTTGGTCATCACGGTGGTGACCACCGTGCCGGTGGGCAGGCCGCCGTGCTCCCTGGCGTCGAGGGCGGTCACGGCCAGGATCACGTCGCCGTCGACCAGCTGGCCGCGCTCGTCGACGGCCAGCAGTCGGTCGGCGTCGCCGTCGTGGGCCAGCCCGACCTCGGCCCCGGCGGCGGCGAGGGCGGCCTGGACGTGCTCGGGGTGGGTCGAGCCGACCCCGTCGTTGATGTTCTGGCCGTCCGGGTCGGCCGCCACGGCGGTCACCTTGGCTCCGGCCCGGCGGTAGGCCTCGGGGGCGATCTCGGCAGCGGCGCCATTGGCGCAGTCGACCACCACGGCCAGGCCGCCGAGGTCGGGGATGCCGTCGAGCAGGTGGGCCAGGTAGGCCTCGACCGCGTCGTTGGCCGTCCGCCGCAGGCCGCCGACCTCGCCGCCGACCGGCCGGGGTGCGCCCTGGTCGGCGGCCCCGACGGCGGCCTCGATGCGGTCCTCGACCGCGTCCGGCAGCTTGAACCCCTCCGGGCCGAAGAACTTGATGCCGTTGTCGGGCATGGCGTTGTGGGAGGCGGAGATCACCGCACCCGCCGCGGCGCCGTAGTGGCGGGTCAGGAAGGCGACCGCCGGGGTCGGCACCACCCCGGCGGCGAGCACGTCCCCACCGGCGCTGAGGATGCCGGCGACCAGGGCGCTCTCCAGGAGGGTCCCGGAGGCGCGCGGGTCGCGCCCGACGACCACCGCGGGCCGTCCCGAGGAGCCAGGCGCCTCGGCCCGGAGCACCCCGACCACGGCCCGGCCGAGGGCAAGGGCGAGCTCAGGGGTGAGGTCGGCATTGGCCAGACCCCTGACCCCGTCGGTCCCGAACAGCTTTCCCACCGGAACCCCCGGCGGATTCGTCAACGCTTGGAGTACTGGGGGGCCTTGCGGGCCTTCTTGAGCCCGTACTTCTTGCGCTCGACCTCGCGGGCGTCGCGGGTGAGGAAGCCGCGCTTCTTCAGCTCGGGACGCAGCTCCTCGTCGAGGTCGACCAGGGCGCGGGAGATGGCGTGGCGCAGCGCGCCCGCCTGCCCGGAGACCCCGCCGCCGTCGAGGTTGGCGAGCACGTCGTAGCGCTCGAGGGTGTTGGTGACCCGAAGCGGCTCGGTGACGAGCCGTCGGTGGGCCGGGTTGGGGAAGTAGTCCTCGAGGGGGCGGCCGTTGAGCTTGAACGTGCCCGTCCCCTCGAGCAGCCGCACCCTGACAACGGCCTCCTTGCGGCGGCCGGTTCCCCGGGCCAGCAGTGCTGGAGCAGCCAACGCGGTGTCCTCCTATCCTTCCTGCTTGACGATCGACTCCGGGCCCAGGTCGAGCGGCCGCGGCAGCTGCGCGGCGTGCGGGTGGGTCGGGCCGTCGTAGACCTTGAGCTTGGAGAGCATCTGCCGCCCCAGCCGGGTGCGGGGCAGCATCCCGCGGACGGCCTTCTCGACCGCCCGGGAGGGCCGCTCGGCGAGCAGCACCGTGTAGGGGGTCGCCTTGAGGCCGCCCGGGTAGCCGGAGTGGCGGTAGGCGACCTTCTGCTCGCGCTTGCGCCCGGTGAGCCGCACCTTGGCCGCGTTGATGATGATCACGTGGTCGCCGGTGTCGACGTGCGGAGCGAAGATCGGCTTGTGCTTGCCGCGCAGGATACGGGCCACCTGGGCGGCCAGCCGCCCAAGGACCTGGCCGTCGGCGTCGACGACGTACCAGTCGCGGGTCAGGTCTCGCGCTCGCGGCGAGAACGTTCGGCTTGCTGGCGAGGGCATGCGGGCAACTCCGTGACGATCCGAGGATGTGGCGCCGGGCATGCCATACCTGCCGCAGCGTCTGGTGAACCGACTGTCAAGGCTAGCGGTGACCAGGCCCTTTGGTCAACTTCAGGGTGGCGTCCCTCCTCTGGTCGGCTACCGTACCGACGATGGTACGCAGGACCGAGAGCCTGCCAGGCGGCCAGGGAGGACGATGACCGAACCGGACCGACGATGTCAGGCAGGAGCAAGGACCCGCCAGGCGGCGGGGAGGACGGTGACCGAGCCGGGGGTGGGGGCCGGTTCGCCGTCGAGGCGACACGGCATGTCGGTCACGACGGTGGCCGATGGGCCGCGCAGGCGGGGCAGATCGCCGGGGAGGCGGCGGTCCCTGGCCAGGTGGCGGGCCAGCCTGGCCTTGGAGACGGCGGCCGGCACGACCAGGACGTCGAGCAGGCCGTCGCCGACGTCGGCGTCGGGGATGAGCCAGCGGCCGCCGCCGAACGACCCGCCGTTGCCGACGACCACGGCAAGGGCTTCGCCCTCGACCATCCTCCCGTCGACCTCGACCCTGGCCGGCCAGGTCGGGGGGTTCATGCCGGCCCACATCCCGCCGACCATGTAGGCCGCCGGGCCCAGGGCCTTCTTGACCCGCCGTGACAGCACGTCGGTGGCGGCGGCCGCGAAGCCGGCGTTGATGCCGTTGGCGGCACGGCGCTGGCCGCAGTCGAGCAGGTCGAGGGTGCGCGGGCGGGCGTCGGCCAGCTCCATGGCGGCGGTCACCGGGTCGGGCGGCAGGCCGATCGCGCGGGCCAGGTCGTTGCCGGTGCCGGCCGGCAGCAGCGCCACCAGCGGGCCGTCCGGTCCCGTGAGGGGGAGGCCGTTGACAACCTCATGGACAGTGCCGTCGCCGCCGAACACCAGCAGGACGTCGACCTCCCCCGCCAGCTCGCCGGCCAGGGTCTCGGCGTCACCCGGGTCGCTCGCCGGGTACACCGGGACCCGCCCGAACCGGGAACGCAGCAGGCCGAGTGCCTCGGGCAGGCGCTGGAAGGCGGCCGACCCGACGTGGGCGACGCAGGCGGCGGTCATCTCTCGGGCACCCTAGCGCATCCGCGCAGCGAGGTTTACCGGGGCGGTGGCCGGTGGCAAGCAGTCCGCGAGCGGCCGAGCGGCTGTCCAGGAGGAGGGGATCGGGTGAGGGTCGAGATCGGCGCGGGGGAACGCCCGGACCCGGGCTACGACGTCCACACCGACGTCCTGCCGCTTCCAGGGATCCAGGTGCTGAGCCGGCTCGACCGGCTGCCGTTCGCCTCCGGGAGCGTCACCGCCCTGCGGGCCAACCACGTCCTGGAGCACCAGAGCTGGCAGCTGGTCGAGCCGACGCTGCGCGAGTGGGCACGGGTGCTGCGGCCGGGCGCCCGGGTCGACATCGGCGTGCCCGACGCCCGCTTCATTGTCAGGCAGTGGATGGAGGGCGCCTACACCACCGTCGAGGCGAACCATTGGCTGCTGGGCGGCCACATGGACCGGGACGCGCACAAGGGCACCGACGAGCGCGGCATCCCCCGCTGGATCTGGAACGCCCATCACGCCATGTTCGACGACGCCTGGCTGGCCGAGCTGCTGGCCGCCAACGGGTTCGTCGACATCGACATCTTCTGCTACGACGTCAGGAACCTGCGCTGCTACTGCCGTCGGAGCGATCGGTCCGAGGGCCTACCGCCTCCGGCGACCTGAGCCCCCCGCCCCCGGGCCCCGACGGATAGGCCACCGACTCGAGGACCAGGCCGTGGGCGGGGGCGATGTTGCCGGCCCGGGAGCGATCGGCGGCGGCCATGACCGCGGCGGTGCTGGCCGGGTCGCGGCGTCCGTCGCCGACCAGCAGCAGGTGGCCGACGATGCCGCGGACCATCTGCCAGCAGAACGCGTCGGCGACCAGGCGGACCTCGACCAGGTCGCGCAGCCGCCGGATGCCCAGTGAACGGAGCCGGCGGGTGGTCGTGGTCCCCGGACGGCTCCGGCAGAAGGCGGCGAAGTCGTGCTCACCGACCAGGGGACGGGCCGCCTCGCGCATGCGGGGCAGGTCCAGCGGCCGGGGCCAGTCGAGCACGAAGCCGCGCAGCAGCGGGTCGGGGTTGCCGGAGTCGTCGATCCGGTAGACGTAGGCCCGCCGGCGGGCCGAGAGGCGGGCGTCGAACCCGGGTGGCGCCCAGGTGGCCTCGCGGACGGTGATGGCCGGGCCGAGGCTGCCGTTGAGGGCGCGCCGGACCCGTTCGGGGGCGAGGCGTGAGGGCACGTCGGCGTGGACGACCTGCCCCCGGGCGTGGACGCCGGCGTCGGTCCGCCCGGCCCCGACCGTCTGCACCGGCCGCCTGGCCAGCCGGGAAAGCACACCCTCCAGCTCTCCCTGGACGGTGCGCCGGTCCGGCTGGCGCGCGAACCCGGCGAACGGCGCCCCGTCGTAGGCCACGACCAGCCGTAGCCGCCTGTCCGGCGGATCGGCGCCCATGGGCCTACTTGCGGTCCTGGTCCGCCTCGGGCTCGTCCGTGGCGTCGCCGGCTAGGCCCTCGTCGGCGACCTCAAGCTCGTCCTCGGTGACCTCAAGCTCGTCCTCGGCGACCTCGGCCGCGGCGTCGCCGGCTGGGCCGTCGTCGGCGACCTCGGGCTCGTCCTCGGCGACCTCAAGCTCGTCCTCGGCGACCTCCGCCGCGGCGTCGCCGGCTGGGCCGTCGTCGGCGGCTGGGCCGTCGTCGTCAACCACCGCGGGTGCGGCGCCGGCCTCGACCTCGGCGTCGGTGGGGACGCTGGGCCGCTCCTGGTCGAGCTCGTCGATGTCCTCGTCCAGCTCCTCGCCGGCCAGGGCGGCGGTGGCCGCCTCGGCCTCCGCCGGCGTCCCGCGCCGGCGGAGGGCTGCCCGCCGCTCGGCCCGGTTGGCGCCCTCGGGCGCCGCCTCGGCGCCGGCCCGGCCGCGACCGAAGCGCCGCCGGCGCCGGCCGCCGTCCTCGGCGCCCGACGGTGCCTTCTCGCCCGCGTCGGCCTGCTCCACCAGCTCGATCACGACCATTGGGGCGGCGTCCCCCGGCCGCGGGCCGAGCTTGAGGATGCGGGTGTAGCCGCCCTGGCGGTCGGCGAACCGGGGGGCGATCTCGGCGAACAGCTTGTGCACGACCGCCTTGTCGCGGACCACGGTGAGGACCTGGCGGCGGCTGGCCACGTCGCCGCGCTTGGCGAAGGTGATCAGCCGCTCCGCCTGGGGCCGCAGGCGCTTGGCCTTGGCCTCGGTGGTGCGGATCCGGCCCTCGGAGAACAGCGCCCTGGCCAGGTTGCCGATGAGCAGCTTCTCGTGGCTCGGTCCCCCGCCCAGGCGAGGCCCCTTGGTCGGGGTCGGCATCTGCTTATTCCTCCCTCAACGACAGGCCGAGCTCCTGCAGCTTCTCGCGCACCTCGTCGATCGACTTGGCGCCGAAGTTGCGGATGTCGAGCAGGTCGGCCTCGGACTTGGTGACCAGCTCGCCGACCGTGGTGATGCCCTCGCGCTTCAGGCAGTTGTAGGAGCGGACCGACAGGTCCAGCTCCTCGATCGGCGTGTCGAGGTTGGCGCCGAGCGGGCCGGTCTGCTCGGCCGGGCCGAGCGAGAGGCCTTCGCCGCCCCCGGTCAGGTCGGCGAACAGGCTGACCAGCTCGCGAAGGGTGCCGCCGGCCGAGGCGAGCGCGTCCTCCGGCGTCAGCGAGCCATCGGTCTCGACGTCGAGGATCAGCCGGTCGTAGTTGGTCATCTCGCCGGAGCGGGTCGCCTCGACGGTGTAGCTGACCCGGCGCACCGGCGAGAAGATCGAGTCGACGGGGATGCGGCCGATCTCGTCGGAGGCCGACTTGTTGCGCTCGGCCGGCCGGTAGCCGCGGCCCTTCTCGACCCGCAGCTCCATCTCCAGCTTGGCCTTGGTGTTCAGGGTGGCCAGGTGCAGATCGGGGTTGATGACGTCCAGGTCGGCCGGGGGCACGATGTCGGCGGCGGTCACGTCACCTGGGCCGGTGGACCGCAGGAACATGGTCGCCGGCTCGTTGGTCTCCGAGCGCAGGCGCAGCTCCTTGACGTTGAGGATGACGTCGGTGACGTCCTCCTTCACGCCCTGGATGGACGAGAACTCGTGCAGGACGCCGTCGATCTTGATCGACGTGACCGCGGCGCCCGGGATCGACGACAGCAGGGTGCGGCGCAGCGAGTTGCCGAGCGTGTAGCCGAAGCCTGGCTCCAGCGGCTCGATGATGAACCGGGAGCGCGTGTCGGAAACCGGGTTGGACTCGATGCGTGGACGCGAGATCTCCATGGGTACGGTGTTCACCTCCGGCTCCCCGGCCCGCCATATGACTCGGGGATGCCCTTGTTGCGGTTACTCGGAGCGGTTACTTGGAGTAGAGCTCGACGATGAGCTGCTCCTGGATCGGCACCTCGACCTGGTCTCTGGCCGGGATGCTGGTGACGGTCAGCTTGGCCTCGCCGGCGTTCAGCTCGAGCCATCCCGGCTGGGGCCGGCCGGTCTGGAGCTGGATCGACTCGTGGACGTTCAGGTTCTGGCGCATGCGCTCCTTGACCTGGACGACGTCGCCGGGCTTGACCTGGTAGGAGGGGATGTTGACCTTCCGGCCGTTGACCGTCACGTGGGAGTGGCGGACGAGCTGACGGGCCTGGTCGCGCGAGCGGGCCAGACCACCGCGGTAGACCACGTTGTCCAGCCGCGTCTCCAGCAGCTGCAGCAGCGTCTCGCCGGTGATGCCCTTCCGGCGGGCCGCCTCCACGTAGTAGTTGTGGAACTGCTTCTCGAGCACGCCGTAGATCCGGCGGGCCTTCTGCTTCTCCCGGAGCTGCAGGTTGTACTCGCTCTCCTTGAGCCGTCCCCGGCCGTGCTCGCCGGGCGGGTAGGGTCGCTTCTCCACCGGGCATTTGGGGCTCTCGCACTTGGAGCCCTTGAGGAAGAGCTTGGTCTTCTCGCGCCGGCAGAGCCTGCAGTCAGGGCCTGTGTATCTCGCCAATGTTCTGCTCGCTCTCTCAGACGCGGCGCCGCTTGGGCGGGCGGCAGCCGTTGTGGGGGACGGGAGTGACGTCCTGGATGCCCTGGATCTCCAGGCCGGTGGCCTGAAGGGAGCGGATGGCCGTCTCCCGGCCGGAGCCGGGGCCCTTGACGTACACGTCGACCTTGCGGACGCCGTGCTCCTGGGCCCGGCGGGCGGCCTGCTCGGCCGCGAGCTGGGCCGCGAACGGGGTCGACTTGCGGGAACCCTTGAACCCGACGTTGCCCGACGACGCCCACGCGATCGTGTTGCCCTGTGGGTCGGTGATGGTCACGATCGTGTTGTTGAAGCTCGACTTGATGTGGGCATGCGCGTGCGCGATGTTCTTCTTCTCGCGCCGTCGCGGCTTCTTGGGTCCGCCCTTCTTCGGTGGCAAGTCTCCCTCGCTTCTTGACTAAGGCTCCACGCTGCTTGTGGTCTTGGTTTCGGGGGGAATGCGGGGGGCTCCGCCCCCCGCAGCGGTTACTTCTTGGTGGCCTTCTTCTTGCCGGCAACGGTCTTCTTCGGGCCCTTGCGGGTGCGCGCGTTGGTGTGGGTGCGCTGGCCGCGGACGGGCAGGCCCCGGCGGTGCCGGATGCCCTGGTAGCAGCCGATCTCGATCTTGCGCTTGATGTCCTGCTGGACCTCGCGGCGCAGGTCGCCCTCG
>DATHIG010000549.1:0-3589 GCA_035490035.1 Actinomycetes bacterium | reverse complement strand
ACTACCTCCCGGAGAGCATCACCCTGGTCCACGGGCCGGGCTGTCCCGTCTGCGTGATCCCGATGGGCCGGGTCGACGACGCGATCTTCATCGCCAAGCAGCCGGACGTGATCATGACCTCGTTCGGGGACATGATGCGGGTGCCTGGCAGCCACGGGTCGTTCTTCGACGCCACCGCCGAGGGCGCCGACATCCGGATGGTCTACTCACCGCTGGACGCCCTCAAGATCGCCAGGCAGAACCCGGACAAGCGGGTCGTGTTCATGGCCATCGGGTTCGAGACGACGGCCCCGTCCAGCGCCATGACCGTCCTGCGGGCAGCCGCCGACGGGATCGAGAACTTCTCCCTGTTCTGCAACCACGTCACCATCATCCCGGCCATCAAGGCCATCCTCGACTCGCCCGACCTGCGCCTCGACGGCTTCATCGGCCCAGGCCACGTCTCGACCGTGATCGGCTGCCGGCCCTACGAGTTCATCGCCGGCGACTACGGCAAGCCGCTGGTCTGCGCCGGGTTCGAGCCGCTGGACCTGCTGCAGTCGATCTACATGCTGATGCTGCAGCTGAAGGAAGGCCGCTGCGAGGTCGAGAACCAGTACACCCGGGTCGTCCCCTGGGACGGCAACCTCAAGGCAATCCAGGTGATCAACCAGGTCATGGAGCTGCGGCCCTACTTCGAGTGGCGCGGGCTCGGCTTCATCTCCCACTCGGCGCTGCGGGTCAAGGAGAGCTACGCCAGCTTCGACGCCGAGCGGCTGTTCCTGGTCCCGGGTGTCCGCGTCGCCGACCCCAAGGCCTGCCAGTGCGGCGAGGTCCTCAAGGGCGTGCTCAAGCCGTGGGAGTGCAAGGTGTTCGGCACCGCCTGCACCCCGGAGACGCCCATCGGCACCTGCATGGTCTCCCCCGAGGGCGCCTGCGCCGCCTACTACAACTTCGGCCGCTTCACCAGAGAGCGCGTGAAGGAGGCGACCAGAGCGTGACCGCCGAGCATCACGCCCCCGGCACGGCCACCAGGGAGCAGTACCAGCAGATGAGCCGCGAGGAGCAGGTCCTCGAGCGGATCGAGAAGGCGCGCCGCCGCAAGCCCAAGCTCAAGGAGGAGCGCATCACCCTGTCCCACGGGTCGGGCGGCAAGGCCACCCAGACGCTGATCGAGGCCGTGTTCCTGGAGGCGTTCCGCAACCCGCTGCTGGAGCCGCTGGAGGACGGGGCGGTGCTGACCGCGCACGGGGGCCGGCTGGCCTTCACCACCGACTCCTATGTGGTCTCGCCGCTGTTCTTCCCCGGCGGCGACATCGGCGACCTGGCCGTCAACGGCACCGTCAACGACCTGGCCGTGAGCGGGGCCCGGCCGCTGTGGCTGTCGGCCGGCTTCATCCTGGAGGAGGGCTTCCCAGTCGCCGACCTGGAGCGGATCGTCGGCTCGATGGCGGCGGCCGCGGAGCAGGCCGGGGTCCAGGTGGTCACCGGCGACACCAAGGTGGTCCAGCGGGGCAAGGCGGACGGCTGCTACGTCAACACCGCCGGGGTCGGGGTGATCGAACGCCCAGGGGAGCTGGGGGCCGCCAGGGCGCGGCCGGGGGACGCGGTGATCGTCTCCGGGCCGATCGGCAACCACGGCATCACCATCATGCTGGCCAGGGGCGAGCTGGACATCGAGTCCGAGGTCGCCTCGGACACGGCCGCCCTCAACGGCCTGGTCGAGCGGCTGCTGGACGCCACCCCCGGCGTCCGCGGGCTGCGCGACGCGACCAGGGGCGGGGTGGCCACCATCTGCAACGAGGTGGCAAGGGCCGCCGGAGTGGCGGTGGTGGTCGACGAGGAGGCGGTCCCGGTCCGCCCCGACGTGCGCGGAGCCTGCGAGCTGCTTGGCATCGACCCGCTGTACGTGGCCTGCGAAGGGCGCCTGGTGGCGATCGTCGACGGGGACGAGGTCGACGCGGCCATGGCGGCGCTGCGTTCGCACCCGCTGGGGGAGGGTGCCGCGGTGATCGGCCGGGTCAGGGACGACCCGCCCGGCCTGGTACTGCTGAAGACGTCGTTCGGCGGGACCCGGATCGTCGACCTCCTGGTCGGCGACCCCCTGCCACGGATCTGCTGAAAGGGGACGAGATGGGCGAGCAGGAGCAGGAGCCGGGCGGCCTGGTGCCCCCGTACGACGGCCGGCAGACGGAGGCCAGCGAAGGCCACGACGAGCACATGGACAAGATCTTCGACCGCGTCGACGAGGTCCCCCCTGGTCCTGGCCGGGAGATCTCCGAGGAGGAGCTGGAGGGGGTCGGCCCGACCGACACGGAGGCCACCTCGGCCCTCGGGGTCGGCGAGAGCCTCACCAGGCGCGGCGAGGACGTCGACAAGCAGGAGGACGAGCCGGGTCGCGAGGAGGCTGGCACCAAGGGCCCGTCCGACCGCCCGGTCGGCGTCTCCGACGAGCGGGATTCGACCTCGGTCGACCCCGACGACTAGGTGAGCTCTACCTGCGGGATCGGGCGCGTGCCCCGGCGACGGCGGCCTGGCCGAGGCTGATGCCGCCGTCATTGGGGGGGACCCGGGAGTGCACCAGGACCCGGAACCCACGCTGCTCCAGCCCGGTGGCCGTCCGCTCCAGCAGCAGGAGGTTCTGGAACACCCCGCCGGAGAGGGCCACCGCCTCCAGCCCGGTGGCCTGCCTGAGCGCCTCGCAGGCGGCGACGGTCGCCCCGGCCAGGCCGTTGTGGAAGCGGGCCGCGATCAGCGGCGGCGCCACCCCCGCCTCCAGCTCCTCCACCACCGCGCGTACCAGGTCGGTCCCCCGCAGCCGCAGCAGCCCGTCGCCGGCCTCGCCGACCCCGGCGGCGTAGCCGGAGGCCTCGCCCGGGTCGGCCAGCTGCTCCAGCTCCACCGCCGCCTGGCCCTCGTAGTTGACCGAATCCCTGACGCCAAGGGTCGCCGCCACCGCGTCGAACAGCCGGCCGGCGCTCGAGGTCGCCGGTGAGGCCGTGCCCGACCGGGCCAGCGCCACCACCCGCTCCCAGCGGTCCAGGTTGCGCCCGACCACCCCCAGACGCTCGGGTACCTGCCCGCCGAGGGCGGCGTCCAGCCAGGCGGCGGCCATCCGCCACGGCTCCCTGATCGCGGCGGCGCCGCCTGGCATCGGCACCACCTCCAGGTGACCGGCTCGCCGGAACCCCTCGAGGTCGGCGACCAGCAGCTCCCCGCCCCACATGGTGCCGTCGGTGCCGTACCCGAGCCCGTCGAAGGCGACCCCGATGACCGGCCCCGGCTCGCCGTTGTCGGCGAGGCAGGCGGCGATGTGGGCGTGGTGGTGCTGCACGCCCTCCAGCTCGACCCCGTCCAGCTCGGCCGCGTACTTGGTCGACAGGTACTCGGGGTGCAGGTCGTGGGCGACCACCTCCGGCTGGACCGCGAACAGGCGCCGGAAATGCTCGACCCCTTCGGTGAACGAGCGGAAGGTCTCGTAGTTTTCCAGATCTCCGACGTGATGGGAGACAAAGGCGTGGTTGCCCTTGGCCAGGCAGAAGGTGCTCTTGAGCTCGGCCCCGCAGGCAAGGACGTGGCGCGCGAAGGGCCAGGGCAGCGGCAGCGGCTG
>DATHIG010000548.1:0-2504 GCA_035490035.1 Actinomycetes bacterium | reverse complement strand
CCCTCGGAGCGGCGGAACACATACACCCGGGCGGTCGCGGCGGCGCCGGGGAAGTCGTTGGCGTGGCCAACCACCGAGCTCACCCCCGTCGACCCGCCGGTGGCGATGACGATCAGGGTCGTCGACCCGGCGGTGGTCGCGGGGAGGGTCGCGGCGCCGCTGGCCGCGTTGAAGCTGCCCGAGCTGCTCGGCTGGACCAGCATGCTGTCGAGACTCAGCGGCACGAGTGCGAACCCCTGTTCAGGTGGGTAGGAATGCGGCGCCCGCTCAACCGGACAGAGAGGAACCTGCAGATGCGGAAGCTGCTCGCCGGTGCCGTCGTTGGCGCCCTGCTCATGCTCGGCGGCCAGGCGCTCGCCGACATCCCCGACAGCCAGCCATCGGTGGTCGACTCGACCCACACGTTCTACGCCTGTGTCCGGCAGGGCTCGGCGGCGATGCGCCCGGTGTACGCGCTCGACAAGACCCTGGGCAACTGCGCGACCGGCTGGGACGAGAAGCATCTGGCCCCGGTCATCCCGGCCGCCCCGTAGACTTCCCACCGCGACCCTGGGGGCGTTCGGCCGCGAATCCGCTTCCGCCCCCGGGGTCGCCTGACGTCCTACTTGCAGCCCGGGGTCTCGACCGTCTGGCCGGGCGGGTGGCACTTGTCGCCGACCTGCTGGCCGTTGCCAGGGCCGAACTGCGGATCGGCGGCGGCGACACCCTGCAGACCGAGCAGGCCGAGGGCGGTGGCCAGGGCGATGGTTACCAGACGCTTGCGCACGATTGCGCTCCCTTCAGGGGGGGTGGATGGTTCGGGGGTTGGCGGCTTTGGTGGCCCCCTATGCCAGCGGGTTGGTGAGTCGGAACGCGCCGACGGTCAACGACGTCACCTTCGAGTAGGTGACCGCCACCGACGCACCCAAAGGGCTACTGACGACGGGGATCACCGCCGTGCCGGTCGTGGCCGCGACCGTCACCGCTGGCAGCGAGCCGACGGTGACGTTGGTGGAGGTCGCGTCGCCGTTGCGGACGACCAGCACCACCGGCAGGTGCCAGCCGCCAGCGGCGACACCGGCGGCGACGGTGTCGCCACCGCCGGCCGGGGTGTCCAGGTTGGCGACCGCGAGGCCGGCGCTGCCATCGCGGACCGTGAGGGCTGCCATCACGCCTCCCTGTTCAGGTACTGGTCAACGAGGTCGTCGGGGAGGGGACCGCGGCCGTGCACGTCGATGCCCTGGGTCTTCGCCCAGGCACGTACCTCCGCGTTGGACGGCCGCTCCGGCTCGGGCTCCGGCTCCGGCTCCGGCTTGGGTGGCTCGGGCTCGGGCTCCGGCTCGGGTGCGAGCCGCCACCCGCCGGCGGCCTGCACCGTCGGCTGGAGTGGCTTGTGCGCGACCGGCTCGGGTGCGGGCTCGGGCTGGGTGTCGTCGAGCACCCAGCCCTCCCCGTCGCCCCGGTCGATGTGCCCACCGGCACGATACTCGGCCATCACCATGCTCCGATCGTCATGGGTGGGCCTCCTGGTTGTGCTGGTCAAGCCGCGCCTTGCGGACGATCGCGTAGCAGGTCGGGCACTCGGCCGCAATCGGCTGGGGGCCGGTCTCGTCGTCGGGGACGTCGATCCAGACGGCGGTGACGATCATGGTGCTCACGCGGTCTGCCGGATGCCGGACAGCCCGACCGGTCGCAGCAGGTGGGTGGCGAAGTAGCCGAACAGCGCCAGCTCGATGATCTGCGGGCCGCTCTTCTCCTCGAACCGGAACGCCAGCACCGGCGACTCCCACACCCAGGCGTCGGCCCGGTTGATGAAGAAGATGTGGGTGTCGGTGGCGCCGACCGCCGAGGTGATCGCCCAGGCGGGCCGGAACGCGAGCCCGTCGACGAACCATCCCTGGGTGACCGCGTTCCCCAGACCGGTGGCGTTCTGCGCCCCGACCGACGGGAACAGCGGACGGCCGGTCGTGTCCTCGGCGGTGGCGAGCACGGTGGTGGCGACCTGGCCCATCAGCGCGAGCGTCGGGGACGCGAACCGGCGGAACGGGTACTTGGCCAGCTGGGAGCGCAACGCGTCGATGGTGCCGGCGGCGTTGGCGGACTGGAACGCCTGGGAGCCGGAGGGGACGAACTCGGCGGTGATCGTGCCGCCGGCGCCGCTGGTGCCGTTCAGCAGCGTGAACACGTTGGCCTCGGTCTGGCGCGCGTAGTCCTCGCGCATCGCGGCCAGCGCGATCTGGTCGATCGCCGGGTTGGAGGAGTCGACGATCTCCCGGGTCAGCGGCAGCTTCCCGCTGATCGCGCCGGGGGTGACCGTCTTGGTCGTCATGGCGATCGACCCCTCGGAGGGGGCGTTGCCCTCAGTGTGGGGGTCGGTCAGGTTGGTCATGGAACCGAACACCGGGACCACGAACGGGGTCGCGTTGGCGATCGTGCCCCGCGACAGCGCGTTGACCAGGGGGCGGTCCTGGGCCAGCAGCGGCACGAACAGGTCCGGGCGGTACCCGGGGGGGATCACCGCGGAC
>DATHIG010000547.1:0-8228 GCA_035490035.1 Actinomycetes bacterium | reverse complement strand
CGACCGGGCCGGCCTCGACCGGGCCTACGCCTCCGCGCTGCACGAGGGCTACCTGTGGCACGAGTTCGGCGACGTCTGCCTGCTGCTCCCGGACCGCACTCGGCTTGCGGCCGATGACTGCCTCGGCAGCTGTGCGAAGTTGCCTGCGTAGATCGGCTTGCTTTAGATTCCTGGACTTGCGGGTGTGCCTGAACAGGGCGCTTGGGTGAGGATGAGCGCTCGTGGAGGACGACACCATGGATCGGGCGGAGCCCCGGCAGTCGGCGGACGACGTTCCGGCGACCCCTGAGCAGACGGCGGCGGGGCCACTCGAACCTTCCCCGGCCGCGGGCGAGCGGCGTGCCCTGCCGGCGCCCCCGGAGCCGGACCGGCCGCGTGGCCGCCATGAGGCACCACGCCGGGTGGTCGGCGCTCCGGCGGTCGCGGCCATCGCCGTCGTCATCGTTTCGGTGGTGGTCGCCGGCCTGCTCGCCTCCCGGCTGATCAGCTCGGCCGAGCCTTCGTCCGATCCGTCGACCGTCACCCCGACCTCCGCCGCCCCGGCGGAAGCGGGGCCGACCTCACGGCCGCCGGGGTCGGGAGCGTACGGCAACCTGGTCGTCAACTGGAGCTTCGAGCAGGACCTGAACGGCTGGCAGGTGCTCGGCGCGGCCGACTTCAGCCGGGAGCCGCAGGGCCGGACCTCGGGGTCGTGCGCCTCGGTGCGGGCCCGCGGGCCGCAGCCTGGGCGGATCGGCCTCGCCCTGCCAGGGGTGGTCCCGTCCGCGGCCAAGGGCCGCCGCTACGTCGCCTCGGCCTGGATCCGCTCGACCGCGCCCGGCCAGCGGGTCACCATCCGGCTGGTCGGATTGGGCGGGAAGGCGGAGAGCTCGCGCATCACCACGACCACGCTGCCCGGCCTTGCCTGGCGACGGGTCATCGTCGACCACACCGTCGCCAGCGCCAGCCGCCTCGCGCTGGAGATCACCGCCGACGGCGTGCCCGCCGGCGACGCGCTGCTGGTGGACGAGGTCATCGTGCGGCTGGGATAGCAGCCGGGACAGCTGGAGGAGATCAGGATGGCACGAGCCGGCAAGGAAGACCGCGAGCTGAACCTGCTCGTGAGGCCGCCCGACCCGCCCGACCGGCGGATCGGGCGGCGTGGCTTCCTGCAGGTGGCCGGCCTGCTGGCGGCGGCCGGGGCGGCCGGCTACGCCGGTGGCACCGTCGCCGGGCGCGGCCAGGACGACCAACCGTCGGCCGCGTCCGCCCAGCCGCTGCCGGGCAACCGTCGCAACGAGCGGCTGCTCAACATCTACAACTGGAACGACTACATCGACGACCGCACCATCCCGCTGTTCCAGGCCCTCACCAACATCCGCATCAACTACGACGTCTTCTCCTCCAACGAGGACCTGCTGGCCAAGCTGCGAGCCGGCCCCACCACCTACGACATCATCGTCCCGACCAGCTGGTTCGTCCCCACCTACCTGAATCTCGACCTGATCGAACCGCTGCACCAGGAGCTCATCCCCAACCTCACCAACATCGACCGGGAGTTCGTCGAGACCGACTACGACCCCGGCAACCGCTACACCGTTCCCTGGCAGTGGGGGACGACCGGGATCGGCTTCAACCGGACCCGGGTGCCAGGCGGCAAGGTCGACTCCTGGGCGGCCCTGTTCGAACCGCCCAGCAATGCCGGCGGCCACATCTCGCTGCTGCGCGAGGTGACCGACCTGATCGGCTGCGCCCTGATCTACCTCGGCAAGAGCGCCAACTCCAGCGGGGACGCTGACCTGGCCGAGGTGGTCAAGCTGGTGCGATCGCTCAGGCCGAAGCTGAAGAAGTTCACCACCGACACCTACATCGACGAGCTGGCCGCTGGCGAGACCTGGCTCGCCCAGGGATGGAGCGGCGACGTGTTCCAGGCCCAGGACCAGAACCCGGACGTCGCCTATGTGATCCCCAGGGAGGGCACGCTGCGGTTCGTAGACGTCATGTGCATCCCCAAGGGCGCCCCCCATCCCGGCAACGCAGCCCGCTTCATGAACTACACCCTTCACCCCAAGGTGCAGGCCCGCATCTCCAAGTACGTGAGCTACGGCACGCCGGTGTCGCTGGCCAAGCCGCTGCTGCCGTCCGACCAGACGACCGACCCGTCCATCTACCCGCCGGCCTCGACCAAGCTGTCGATCGTCACCCTCACCGGCCAGAAGCTCCAGAAATGGCAGGCCGCGTACGAGCAGATCCTGGCGTAGACCGGGGCTGATGCTTGAGCCCCCCCGACCCCCCGCGTAGCCTTCCTGTATGAAGGAAGGCAAGCTGGTGGTGTGCGGCACCCCGATCGGGAACCTCGAGGACGCCTCGCCCCGGCTGGCCAGGGCGCTGGCCGAGGCCGACCTGGTCGCCTGCGAGGACACCCGCCAGACGCGCAAGCTGCTGGCCCACCTGGGCGTGCAGACCCGAATGACCAGCTACCACGAGGTCGGCGAGCGCGAGCGGGCCCAGGAGCTGGCCGACCGGGTCGCCGCCGGGACCCGGCTGGCGCTGGTCACCGACGCCGGCATGCCCGCGGTGTCCGACCCGGGCTACCACCTGGTCGCCGCCTGCCTGGCCAGAGGTCTCCCGGTCGAGGTCGTCCCCGGTCCCAGCGCCGCCATGGCCGCCCTGGTGGTCAGCGGGCTGCCGTCGGACCGGTTCTGCTTCGAGGGGTTCCTGCCCCGCCGAGCGGGCCAGCGCGACCGGCGCCTGGCCGAGCTGGCCACCGAGCCGCGCACGATGGTGTTCTTCGAGGCTCCCCACCGGGTCCTGGCCACCCTGGCCGCGATGGCCGAGGCGCTCGGCCCCGATCGGGCCTGCGCGGCCGGCCGCGAGCTGACCAAGCTCCATGAGCAGGTGCTGCGGGGGCCGCTGGCCGAGGTGCGCGACCGGCTGGCCGCCCAGGGCCCACGAGGCGAGCTGACCCTGGTGGTCGCCGGAGCCTCGCCGGCCGACCGGGCCGCGGCCGCCCCCGCCGACCTGGCCGCCGAGGTCGCCGCCCTCGTCCGGGACGGGGCCAGCACCAAGGACGCCATCACCACCGTGGCCAAGGCCACCGGCACCGCTCGGCGGACCGTCTACCAGGCGGTGCTCGACGCCCGGGGCAGAGCCGGATGATGCTAGCCTGATTTCTTCAGTCCCGCCCCCCGAAAGGCCAGTCGCGCGGTGACCGACAAGGACACCTTCTATCTCACCACCCCGATCTACTACATCAACGACCTGCCGCACATCGGCCACGCGTACACCACGATCGCGGCCGACGTGCTCGCGCGCTGGCGGCGGGCCCACGGGGAAAAGGTGCTGTTCCTCACCGGTACCGACGAGCACGGCCAGAAGGTGGCGCGGGCGGCCGAGGCCGGAGGGGTCGACCCGCAGACGTGGGTCGACAGGATCGTCGAGCGCTGGAAGGCGACCTGGGCCGAGCTGGACATCGCCTACGACGACTTCATCCGCACCACCGAGCAGCGCCACGTGCTGCCCGTGCAGCACCTCTGGCAGCAGCTGCACGACCAGGGCGACGTCTACCTGGACAGCTACGAGGGCCTGTACTGCGTCGCCTGCGAGCAGTTCTACACCCCGGAGGAGCTGGTCGACGGCAACTGCCCGATCCATGGCCGGCCGGTGGAGACGGTCAGGGAGGAGAACTACTTCTTCCGGATCTCCAAATACGCCGACCGGCTGCTGGCGCACTACCGCGACCATCCCGAGTTCGTCCGCCCCGAGACCCGCCGGCGCGAGGTCGTCTCCTTCGTTGAGCAGGGGCTCCAGGACCTCTCGATCTCCCGCTCCAGCTTCACCTGGGGGGTCCCGATCCCCTGGGACCCCGAGCACGTCCTGTATGTCTGGGTGGACGCCCTCCAGAACTACCTGACCGCGGCCGGCTGGGACGCCGACATGGAGAGGTTCCGGCGGGTCTGGCCGGCCGACTACCACTTCGTGGGCAAGGACATCCTGCGCTTCCATGCCGTGACCTGGCCGGCAATCCTGCTGGCGGCCGGCCTGCCGCTGCCCCGCACCATTCAGGCGCACGGCTGGCTGCTGGTCGGGGGGGAGAAGATGAGCAAGACCAAGCTCACCGGCATCGCCCCCCACGACCTGGTCGAGCCGTTCGGCAGCGACGCCACCCGCTACTTCTTCCAGCGCGAGGTCGCCTTCGGCCAGGACGGCAGCTTCTCCTGGGAGACGATGGTCGAGCGCTACAACGCCGACCTGGCCAACGGCCTCGGCAACCTGGCCAGCCGGGTCACGGCCATGATCGGCCGCTACCGGGACGGGGTCCTGCCCGGCCCCGGCCTCGCCGGCGAGGCTGAGGTCGCCGTCCAGGACGCCGCCAGCAGAGCCTACGCCGAGGCCGGCGCCGCCCTCGACGAGGTCGCCTACGAGCGGGCGCTCGCCGCCATCTGGCGGTTGGTCGGCGCCGCCAACGCCTACCTGTCGGAGCGCAAGCCCTGGGACCTGGCCAAGTCCGGCGAGGACCTCGCCCTCGACACCGCCCTGTACACCGGGGCCGAGGCGCTGCGGATCACCGCCCTGCTCACCGCCCCCTGGCTGACCAGGACGGCCCCGGCGCTGTGGTCGGCGCTTGGCGCGCCAGGCGACCTGGCCGCGGCCAGGCTGCCTGGGGCGCTGGCCTGGGGCGGGCTGCCGAGAGGGGCGAGGGTGGAACGGGTCGGGGCGCTGTTCCCGCGCCTGGACGCAGAGGGCAACGTGGCCAAGCGGGCAGGTTGATCTTGGCCAGCCGCGGGACCCAGCCGGTCGAGGTGGTCGACTACGACGATCGCTGGCCGCAGCTTTACGCCGAGGAGCGCGACCGCATCGCCACCGCCATCGGCGACGCCGTGGTGGCCATCGAGCACGTCGGCGGGACCGCCGTGCCCGGCCTGCCGGCCAAGCCGGTCATCGACCTGATGGTCGGGGTGCCCGACATCGAACGGGCCGGGCCGGCCGTCGCCGGCCTGATCAACCTCGGCTACGAGTACGTGCCGGAGCTCGAGATCCAGCTCCCGGACCGCCGCTACTTCCGGCGTGGCACACCCGACAGCCACCACGTCCACATGGTGACGATGTCGAGCGACTACTGGGACGAGCATCTCCTGTTCCGCGACTATCTGCGCAGCCACCCGCACGCGGCCGAGGAGTACGGCAAGCTGAAGCGCGGCCTCGCCAGCCGCTTCCACCTCGACCGTGACGCCTACCGGGCCGGCAAGGTGCCGTTCATCGACACGGTGGTCGCCGCGGCCCGCCGCGAGGTGGACCCCCCCGGCCGCTAGGATACCGCCCGGGAACTTGTGGCATGCTCGCCGCATGCTGGTCGATACCCACTGCCACCTGCACCTGCTGGAACAGCCGCCCGCCGAGGTGGTCGCCGAGGCGCACGCCGAGGGCGTCGGGCACCTGGTCGACGTCGGTGTCGATCTGCCCTCCAGCCGGCAGGCGGCGGCCAACGCGGCCCGCCTGCCGCAGGTGTCGGCCAGCGCCGGGGTCCATCCCCACGACGCCGACACCCTGACCGAGCCCGTGCTCGACGAGCTGCGCGGGCTGCTCGCCAGCGAGCGGGTGGTCGCGGTCGGGGAGACGGGGCTGGACTACTACCGCGACAACTCGCCCCGTGACGTCCAGCGGGCCGCCTTCGCCGCCCAGGTCGTGCTCGCCCGCGAGCTCGACAAGGCGCTGGTCGTGCACTGCCGCGACGCGTTCGCCGACGTGCTGGCCATCCTGGAGGGCGAGGGCGCACCGCCGAGGACCGTGTTCCACTGCTTCGCCGGCGACGAGTGGGCCGCGAACAGGGTCGTGGAGGCCGGCTGGTACGTGTCGTTCGCGGGCACGGTCACCTTCCGCAACGCTCCAGGGCTGCGCGCCGCCTGTGCGGTCGTCCCCCTCGAGCGGATGGTGCTGGAGACCGACAGCCCGTTCCTTTCCCCCCATCCCTACCGGGGCCGGCCCAACCGGCCCGGCCGGGTGGCGGTCACCGCCCAGACCGTTGCCGAGGTCCACGGCGTCCCGGTCGAGCAGGTCGCGGCGGCGACCACCAGGACCGCGGCCACCGCCTTCGCCCTGCCGCCGCTGCGCAATGACTGATCGATCCATGTGGGGGGAGCTCCGGCTCCCCTCCACCGCCACCCCGGAGCGCCCCTGCCATGGTCGAGCCTGACCCGCCGAGGGCGTTGCTGACCCCCGGGCGGATACGGGAGCTGCTGGCCAGGCACGAGCTTCGACCCCGCAAGACGCTCGGCCAGCACTACCTGGCCGACCCCAACACCGCCCGCAAGGTGGCACGGCTGGCCGGGATCCAGCCGGGGGAGACGGTGCTGGAGGTCGGGCCGGGACTGGGCAGCCTCACCCTGGCCCTGCGCGAGGCCGGCGCCGAGGTGGTCGCGGTCGAGGCCGACGCCCGCCTGCTCCCCGCCCTGGCCGAGGTCATCGGCGACGACCGGCTGGTCAGGGTCGAGGTGGCCGACGCCCTCCGGGTCGACCTTGGCGCGCTGGCCCCGCGGGCCCGGCGGCTGGTCGCCAACCTCCCCTACGGCATCGCCGCCACCCTGGTCCTCAAGGTGCTGGTCGAGGCGCCGGCGATCCAGCACCTGCTGGTGATGGTCCAGCGCGAGGTCGGGGAGCGGCTGGCCGCGGCGCCCGGGTCGGATGCCTACGGCGCTCCCAGCGCCAAGCTGGCCGCCCTCGCCGAGGCCCGGGTCCTGGCCCCGGTGAGCCGGCATGTGTTCGTGCCCGAGCCGCGCGTCGACTCGGTGCTGCTCGGCGTCGACCGGCGCCAGCACCCCGCCGTGGCGGGACTCGACAACGCCGAGCTGGTTCGGGTCATCGACGCCGCCTTCGGGCAGCGGCGCAAGACCCTGCGCAACGCGCTGCGCGGCCTCGGGCTGGACGCGGCCGGGGTCGAGGCCCTTGGCCGGGCGGCCGGGGTCGACCTCGGCCTGCGGGCCGAGCGTCTCGACGTTTCCAGCTTCGCCGCCCTGGCCCGGCGGGTGGCCAGCCCTTGACGTTTCCAGCTTCGCCGTCTCGTTCGGCTGGTCAAGAGTCCATTTTGAACCGATCGCCGGGCGCAGCTACCATGCCCGAGCATCGACGTCGGGGAGGGACGCTCGTGGCCAGTCAGCAACGCCAGCCTTCAGACCACGCGCCCCCGGTGATGCTGCGGGCCAGGGCGGCGGCCAAGGTCAACCTCGGCCTGTACGTCGGGCCGCTGCGGACCGACGGCCGCTACCACGAGGTCGTCTCGGTGCTGCAGTCGATCGCCATCTGGGACGAGCTGGAGGTCGAGGTCGTCCCCGAGGGGCTGGGGCTGGAGGTCGAGGGCGGAGGCCTGCCTCCCGACGAGACCAACCTGGTGCTGGTCGCGGCCCGCGAGCTGGCCCGGCGCTCCCGAGACCTCCCAGGGGCCCGTTTCCGGCTCCGCAAGGGCATCCCGGTCTCGGCCGGGCTCGGCGGCGGCAGCGCCGACGGGGCGGCCGCCCTGATCGCGCTGGACCGGCTGTGGGGCCTGCACCTGCCGGCGGTCAACCTGCACGCCATGGCCGCCGAGGTCGGCTCCGACGTGCCGTTCTGCATCGGCGGCGGCACCGGGGTGGCCACCGGGCGCGGGGACAAGGTCCGCGAGGTGCCCAGCCGGGGTGCCACCTGGTGGGTGGTCGGCATCGACCACGAGCGGCTGGCCACCCAGGACGTCTACGACCGCTTCGACCAGCTCGGCCTTGCCGCGCCGCTCGAGGACCGCTGGCCGACCGACCTGCTGGACGCCCTGACCGCCGCCGACGCCGAACGGCTGGCAGGCGCCCTCTACAACGACCTGGAGCCGGCAGCCTTCGACCTGCTGCCTGCCCTGGCCAAGTCCAAGCAGCGCCTGCTGGAGGCGGGCGCGGTGGGGGCGGTGATGAGCGGCAGCGGCCCCACGATGCTCGGCCTGTGCCGGGACGAGGACCACGCCACCCAGCTCGCGCGGGCCGTCCGGTCCAGCTTCGCCCGGGTCGAGGTCGCCCGCGGCCCGGTGCCCGGCGTCACCTTCGGCTGACGCTGGCCCTCTGAGCTCGGGGTTTGGGGGCCACGCGGGGGGCGCAGCCCGCGGTTGTACCAATGCTGGCCCTCTGAGCTCGGGGTTTGGGGGGCCATGCGGGGGGCGCAGCCCGCGGTTGTACCAGTGCTCGCCCCCTGAGCTCGGGGTTTGGGGGGCATGCGGGGGGCGCAGCCCGCGGTTG
>DATHIG010000546.1:0-3720 GCA_035490035.1 Actinomycetes bacterium | reverse complement strand
CACGGTCTACCTGCTGCTCAGCGCGGCTGTCGGCCGATCGTGCAGCTCGACGTCGCACTGATCCTGGCCGCTTCGCAGCTCGAGGAACGCCACGGACTCTCTTTCTGGGACGCCCTCATCGTCGAGGCGGCCAGACGCTCCGGCGCGACACGCCTGCTGACCGAGGACCTCCAATCCGGCCGCGAGATCGGCGGAGTCAGGATCGAGAACCCGTTCGCCTGACCAGATCGCTTGCCGGACCCGGTCGGCGCGGCTAGGATGCCCGGCGAACGAGCGACCTTTAAGGGCCGGTCCTGTGAGGCCGGGAAGGGAGCCAACCGAGCATGCTGTGCTGCGCGCCGCCTCCGCCCCTCCCGGGTTGGAGGCGTTCTTGATGTCTGGACCGGCGATGGTCCTGGACGCCGCCGACGTGCACCGGGCCCTGGTCCGGATCGCCCACGAGATCGTGGAGCGCAACAAGGGCGCCGGCGGGCTGGTGGTGGTCGGCATCCACACCCGTGGGGTGCCCCTGGCCAGGCGGCTGGCGGCCAAGCTGGGCGAGATCGAGGGGCGAGGGGTGCCGGCCGGCGCCCTCGACGTGGCCATGTACCGCGACGACATCGGCACCCGGCCGCCCCAGGCGACCCACGACACCGAGCTGCCGTTCGACCTGGCCGGCAGGGTCGTGGTCCTGGTCGACGACGTGCTCTACACCGGCCGGACGGTGCGGGCGGCGCTGGACGCCCTCACCGATTTCGGCCGGCCAAGGGCCATCCAGCTGGCCGTGCTGGTCGACCGGGGCCACCGCGAGCTGCCCCTGCGGGCCGACTACGTCGGCAAGAACCTGCCCACCGCCCCCGACCAGGCGGTCAGGGTGCTGCTGGCCGAGACCGACGGCCAGGACGCGGTGCTGGTCGCGGAAGCGGACGAGAAGGCGGTGGCGTCGTGAACAAGCACCTGCTGTCGGCGGGCGACCTCACCGCCACCGACATCACCCGGGTCCTTGACACCGCCGCCCACCTGGCCAAGGTCACCGACCGGGCGATCAAGAAGGTCCCGACGCTGCGCGGCCGCACCGTCTGCAACCTGTTCTTCGAGGACTCGACCCGGACCCGCATCTCCTTCGAGCTGGCCGCCAAGCGGCTGTCGGCCGACGTGATCAACTTCTCGGCCAAAGGGTCCAGCGTCTCCAAGGGGGAGAGCCTCAAGGACACGGCCATCACCCTGGAGGCGATGGGGGTGGACGCCATCGTGATCCGCCATGGCGCCTCGGGGGCGCCCTGGCGGCTGGCCGAGTGGGTGCAGGCGGTGGTGGTCAACGCCGGCGACGGCACCCACGAGCACCCCACCCAGGCGCTGCTGGACCTGTACACCATGCGCCAGCGGTTCCCCAGCTTCGACGGGCTCAAGGTGGCCATCGTCGGCGACGTGCTCCACTCCAGGGTCGCCCGCTCCAACGTGCTCGCCCTGACCACCATGGGCGCCGAGGTCACCCTGGTCGCCCCGCCGACCCTGCTGCCGGCCCGGGTCGAGACCTGGGGGGCGGCCGTCTCCTACGACCTTGACGCGGTCCTGCCCAAGCAGGACGTGGTCATGATGCTCCGGGTCCAGCTGGAGCGGCAGCGGGCCGGGTTCTTCCCGTCGCTGCGGGAGTACGCCCGGCTCTACGGACTCGACGGGCGCCGGCTGGATGCCATGGCCGACCACGCCATCGTCATGCACCCTGGCCCGATGAACCGGGGGGTCGAGATCGCCGCCGAGGTGGCCGACTCGCTGGAACGGTCGGTGATCGCCGACCAGGTCGCCAACGGCATCAGCGTCCGCATGGCCCTGCTCTACCTGCTCCTCGGCGGCCCGGAGGGGTTCGGGGAACCCCGCAACGGCCCAGCCGGTCGACGGTCGGGTTCCTTCCCGACCGACGGGCCCCGGGATGCCCCGATGGGTCGGGAGGTGGTCCAGTGAAGCTGCTGCTCAAGGGTGGGCGGCTGGTCGACCCGGCGACCCGGCACGACGGGGTGGCCGACGTGCTGGTCGACGACGGCAGGGTGGTCGAGGTCGGCCCCGGCCTGGAGGCGGCCGGGGCCGAGGTGGTCGACTGCGACGGGCTGGTCGCCTGCCCCGGGCTGGTCGACCTCCACGTCCACCTGCGGGAGCCAGGGCGCGAGGACGCCGAGACGATCGAGACCGGGTCGCGGGCGGCGGCGCTTGGCGGCTACACCGCGGTCTGCCCGATGCCCAACACCGACCCGGTGGCCGACAACGCCGGCGTGGTCGAGATGGTCGCCGCCCGCGGTCGCGAGGTCGGCCTGGTCGACGTGTTCCCGGTCGGGGCGGTCACCCTCGGCCAGCGGGGCGTCGAGCTGGCCGAGCTGGGCGCGATGGCCCGCTCGGCGGCCAGGGTCGACTGCTTCTCCGACGACGGCCTGCCCATCCGGGAGGCCCGGCTGCTGCGGCTGGCGCTCGAGTACACGCGGGCCTTCGACGCGGTGATCGCCGACCACGCCGAGGACGCCTCCCTGACCGACGGCGCCCAGATGCACGAGGGCGAGGTCTCGGCCATGCTCGGGCTGGCCGGCTGGCCGGCCGCCGCCGAGGAGATGGTGGTCGCCCGCGACCTGCTGCTGGCCGAGCTGACCGGCGGCCGCCTGCACCTGTGCCATGTCTCAACGGGCGGCGCGGTCGAGCTGGTCAGGGCGGCCAAGGCCCGAGGGGTGCGGGTCACCGCCGAGGCGGCCCCCCACCACTTCACCCTGACCGACGAGGCCGCCCGCTCCTACGACCCGGTGTTCAAGGTCAACCCGCCCCTGCGCGAGAAGGCCGATGTCGAGGCCGTCCGCCAGGGACTGGCCGACGGCACCCTCGACGCCATCGCCACCGACCACGCGCCCCACGCCCGCGAGGACAAGGAGGTCGAGTGGGCCGCGGCTCCCCCCGGGATGCTGGGCCTGCAGACCGCCCTCGCCCTGTCCCTGACCGAGCTGGTCGGCCAGGCGGACCCGGAGCGAAGCGTCCAGACCGGGGCCGGCGGCGACACCCGGCCCGGGTACCTGGATCTGCCGACCGTGGTCGAGCGGCTCACCGCCGGGCCGGCCCGCTGCCGGCGCCTGCCCGGCCACGGCGGCCCGGTCGCCCCGGGCGCGCCGGCCAACCTGGCCGTGTTCGACCCGGTGGCGGCCTGGACGGTGGACAGGGCCAAGCTGGCCAGCCGAGCCCACAACACCCCCTTCCACGGCCGCCAGCTCCGCGGCCGGGTGGTCCACACGCTGCTCCGCGGCAGCTTCACCGTCCGCGACGGGCAGGCCCAGCGGTGACCGGACAGGTCGTGTCCCCGGTGGGTCGAGGAGCTGTCCCAAGGGGGTGCCCCGGTGGGTAGCTGGGCCCTCGGCGGGATGGCGGTGCTGGTGGTGGCCGGGCTGGCGGCCGCGCTGGTGCTTGGGGCCGTCCGTCGCACCGTCGCCCGGCAGCAGGAGGGTCTTCCGCCGCCGCCTGCCTGCCCGCCGCCGGGCCCGTCCCTGCTCAAGGGCCAGGCCCGCTACCTTGGCACCACCTACGCCCCCTCGACCATCCGCCGCTTCAACGGCTACGGCCTGCTCGGCCGGCGGCTGGTCGGCCTCACCCTCGACCCGGGCGGCCTGCGGGTCGACCGGGACGGCGACCCGTGGTGCATCCCCGCCGCCGACCTGCGCGGGGTCGAGCTGGCATCCCACCATGCCGGCAAGGAGGTCTACGCCGACAAGGTGC
>DATHIG010000545.1:0-5501 GCA_035490035.1 Actinomycetes bacterium | reverse complement strand
GCTGGGCCGGCACCGTTGCCGTCGCCCTGCTCATGCTGGCCGGCTGCGACGGCGGGTCGGGGGCGCCGACCACCCCGACGACCCCTATCACGACCCGGGCGAGCGCGGACGACGGGGTCCGGGTCCTGCAGCGGGCGTTCGAGGCCGGAGGCGGCTCAGGGGTCGTCGCCTCCAAGCGGTACCCGGGGGTGCTCTGGGCGATCAGGGACCGGGGAGGCCAGGACAGGCCCGGCAAGCCCCAGAACGCCCTGTACGCCTACAAGGTGGTCGACGGACGGGTCGAGCAGGTCGTCGATGGCGCCACCTTCAAGGCGGTCACCATGCCGGTGCCGGCCCGTGACTGGGAGGACATCGGCCGCGACGACGAGGGCAACCTCTGGATCGCCGACATCGGCAACAACGAGTGCGACCGCGGTGACACCGCGCTGCTGAAGGTGCGGGAGCCGGACCTGGCCGCCACCGGGCAGGCCGAGCTGCTGGCCACCTACCGCTACCGCTTCCCCGACCCGGCGGCCGGGTGCGCGGGCAGGAACGCCGAGGCGATGTTCCTGTTCGAGAACGTCCCCTACCTGATCGACAAGGCCGAGCGGTCGACCGTGTACCGGCTCCCGAAGCTCGACCCAGAGGCCACCGTGACCCTGGAGAAGGTCGGCGCCATGGCCGGCGAGGTGGCCAACCTGTCAGGGGCCGACCTCTCCACCGACAAGCGGCGACTGGCGGTCGACACCCACACCACCCTGTTCGTCTACCAGGCCGCCGACCCGTCGCTGCGCGGCGAGGCGTTCGTGGCCGACCTGATCAGCCGTCCACCAACCTGGACGGTGCGCCTCGGCGGCCAGGGCGACGGCCCCACCAACGTCGAGGGCGTCGCCTTCGGCTACGGCAGCCACGACCTCAACCTGCTGGCCGAGAACCGCAACGTCTACTTCATCCCCGCCGCCGGCTACGAGCGCTGACCCGGGGCCGGGACCGGCTCGAGGGGGGCATGACGAGGCCAGGGGCGCAGCGTCTCCAGCTGACGGGCCAGCGACAGCAGCAGCGCCTCGCCGCCGCGGGCCGCCGCGAGTTGGACACCGAGCGGAAGGCCGTCGGTGGTGACGCCCGCCGGGACCGAGGCCGCGGGGAAGCCGACCAGATTGAGCGGCGGGCAGAACGGCATGTAGGCGGTCATCCCGAGCAGCGTCCGGGCCAGGCCCTTGCCCTGGTAGGCGCCGATCCGCAGCGGCGGCGCGGCCAGGGTCGGCGTGAGGAGCACGTCGTGGTCCTGGAACCAGGCGTGGTAGCGGGCCAGGACGCGTTCCGGCGGGCCGGACGGCGCCGGCCGGGCCCGCCGCACCAGGCGGCCGACGCGGGCCTGGGCCCGGCTGCGGCGCTCGAGCGCCGGCCGATGCAGGTTGTCGGTGTCCTCGGCGGCGCCGAGGAACACCCGCTGCAGGAACGGCCCGGCATCGCCGTTGCGCCACGGCGGGTCGGCGGCGGCGACCTGGTGGCCGGCCTCGCGGAAGGCCTCGGCGGTGGCCTCCATGGCCGCCCGGACCTCCGGATGGACCCTGACCCCGACCGCCGCCGGCTTGGCGCTGACGCCGATCCGCAGCGGCCGGGCCGGGGGCGCGACCGCCCGGTAGGCGTCGGTGCCGGCGAGCACGTCCAGCAGCAGCCCGAGGTCGGCGACGGTGGTGGCCAGCGGCCCGAACTCGCTCATCTTCGACCAGGTCGAGACGCCGTCCTCGGGGAACGGCACGACGCCGAAGCCGGGCTTGATGCCGACCAGCCCGCAGTTGGACGCCGGCATGCGGATCGAGCCGCCCCCGTCGGTGGCAAGAGCCAGCGGCACCATGGCCGCCGCCACCGCGGCGGCGCTGCCGCCCGAGGAGCCGCCGGGGGTGTGGTCGGGGCTCCACGGGTTGCGTGAGACCCCGAACGCCTCACTCTCGGTGAACGGCCACAGACAGAGCTCGGGCACGCTGGTCTTGCCGACCAGCAGCGCCCCGGCGTCGCGCAGGCGGCGGACCAGCTCGGCGTCGGCGGCGGCAGGTTCCTGGCTGGTGGCCGCCGAGCCGTTGCGGGTCGGCGCGCCGGCCAGGTCGATGTTGTCCTTGATCGCCACCGGCACCCCAGCCAGGGACAGGCCGGCCAGGTCGCCCCGGCCCTCGAGAGCCCGCGCCTCGGCCCTGACCTCCTCGGCCCTGACCAGCCGGAACGCCCCCACCCGGTGGTCGAGCGCGGCGATCCGCTCCAGGTGCTCCTCCAGCACCTCGGTCGGCGTCGCCTGGCCGGTCCGAACCGCCGCCGCGATCCCCACCGCCGTCTGCCCAACAAAGCGTCCGGCCGCTGTCATGGTGGCCTCCAAAGGTCACCTGGCAGGGTATCAAGCTGCCGTCCCTGATCCATGTGGGGGGAGCTCCGGCAGCCCGCAAAGGCGCCTGTGCCGTGTCGGGGCGTTATTGTCGGGTCATGCCCATCACCTCCACCTACCGGGTGCAGCTCTCCGGGGCGTTCCCGTTCGCGGCCGCCCGGGCGGTGGTGCCGTACCTGGCCGACCTCGGCGTCTCCCACCTGTACGCCTCGCCGATCCTGCGGGCCAGGGCTGGGTCGGCCCACGGGTACGACGTGGTCGACCCGACCCAGGTCGCCCCCGAGCTGGGCGGCGAGGCCGGCCTGCGCGACCTGGTGGCGGCCCTCCGCGCCAACCGGATGGGCCTGGTCGTCGACCTTGTCCCCAACCACATGACCACCTCGAACGAGAACCCATGGTGGGTCGAGGTGCTCCGCCACGGGCCGGCGGCGGAGTTCGCGCGGGTGTTCGACATCGACTGGGAGGCCGGCGGCGGCAAGGTCCGGCTGCCGGTGCTCGGCGGCCCGCTGGCGCAGGTCGCCGGCGAGGTCGAGGTCGGCGGCGGCTGGGTCACCTACCACGAGCACCGCTTCCCGCTGGCCCCCGGCACCGACCGGCTCGACCAGCAGCATTACGAGCTGGTCGATTGGCGTCGGGCCGTGGTCGACCTCAACTACCGCCGCTTCTTCACCGTCAACGAGCTCATCGGTGTCCGCCAGGAGGACCCCGAGGTCTTCCGGCTGACCCACGCGACCACCCTCCGGCTGGTCGCCGACGGCCTGGTCGACGGGGTGCGGGTCGACCACATCGACGGGCTGGCCGACCCGGCCGCCTACCTGGCCCGGCTGGCCGCCGGTGTGCCCTGGGTGGTGGTCGAGAAGATCCTGGAGCCTGGCGAGCGCCTGCCTTCCTGGCCGGTCGCCGGCACCACCGGCTACGAGTTCCTGGCCGTTGCCGACGGGGTGCTGGTCGACCCGGCGGCCGCCGGCGCGTTCGCGGAGCGCTACCGGCGCCGCACCGGCGCCGATCCCGACCCGGCCGAGCTGGCCCTTGGCTGCAAGCGGGAGCGCCTGGAGGTCGACCTCGCCACCGATGTGGCCGGGGTGGCCAGGCACCTGCCCGGAGACCGGCAGGCCAACCGGGCCGCGGTGGTCGAGCTGGCCGCCCGCCTGCCCGTCTACCGGACCTACGTGACCGAGGTGGTCTCCGACACCGACCGGGCGGTGATCACCGCCACCGCCGACGCGGCCCGACCCGCCCTGGACGAGCCCGGGCTGGCCGCCCTCGACCGGCTGGTCGCCGCCCTGCTGCTGGAGCGGCCGGCGCCGGAGGCGGTCCGCCGCTTCCAGCAGCTCAGCGGGCCGGCCATGGCCAAGGGGGTCGAGGACACCGCCCTGTACCGCGACACCCGCCTGCTGGCCCGCAACGAGGTCGGCGGCGACCTCGGCCGCTTCGGCCGCCCGGTGGCCGAGCTGCACCAGGCCAACGCCGAGCGCGAGGCCCGCTGGCCGGGGAGCCTGCTCGCCACCTCGACCCACGACACCAAGCGGGGCGAGGACGTGCGCGCCCGCCTGGCCGTGCTCAGCGAGTGCCCCGACCGCTGGTGGACGCTGGCCGACCGCTTGACCGACCGCCTGGTGCCGCAGCGGCCCGGCCGCGAGGGCGCCCCGGTGCACCGGCCGTCCGCGGTCGACCCGGCGGACGCGCTGGTGCTATGGCAGACGATGGTGGGGGCGTGGCCGCTGGACCGCGGCCGCTGCCTTGCCTACATGGAGAAGGCGGTCAGGGAGGCCGGCCTGCACACCACCTGGACCGACCCCGACCCGGCCTACGAGCGGGCGGTGGCCGAGCTGGTCGAACGGGCCTACGCCGACGCCACCGTCCTGGCCGAGCTGGAGGAGCTGGTCGCCGAGGTCGCCCCCGCCGGCAGGGTCAAGGCGGCCGGGCTCGCCCTGCTGCGCCTGACCAGCCCCGGCGTGCCCGACACCTACCAGGGCACCGAGACCGAGCAGCTGGTGCTCGTCGACCCCGACAACCGCCGCCCGGTCGCCTTCGCCGGCGACGACACCCTCAAGTTCCGCGCCACCCGGACGGCCCTGCGCCTGCGCCGCGAGCACCCCGAGCTGTTCGCCGGCTACCGCCCGATCGGCGCCCCCGATCACCTGGTCGCCTTCACCCGCGGCGACGACCGCCTGGCCGTGGTCGTCACCCGCCTGGTCGCCCGCCCGGTTCCCGGCCAGGTCGACCTCCCCCCCGGCCCCTGGCGAGAGCTGCTCGCCGGAGCCGGCCACCCCGGCGGCCCAACCCCCGCCGCGCAGCTCCTCGCCACCCTCCCGCACGCCCTGCTGGTCCGGGCCTGACCGGCAGGCCAGCCCGGCATGGTCAGGCCCAGGCGACCAGACCGAGCTCGGAGGGGGTGGCCAGACCGGCGTGGCGGGGGACGACCCGGACGGTGTAGCCGAAGGCGCCCGGGGTGGCCAGGGGGACCTCGCCCTCGAAGATCCAGCCGTCGTTGCTGCGGTGGCCGTTCTGCTTGAGGGTGGCCAGCTCGACCGCTGGCAGCTCGTCGGCGTCGTCGACCCGCCCGTAGGCGACCTGGACCTCGACCTCGCTCGGGTCGAGATCGCCGAGCTCGACGAAGGCACGCACGGTGAACCTGGCCCCGAGCAGGCGCTCCCTGACGCCGTTCTCGACCCGGCGCACGGCCACCCCCGGCCAGGCCGCGGCGGCTCGCCGCTTCCAGGCCGCCAATTCCCTTGAGGCGGCGAAGTCGTCGCCGGTCAGCCGCCGTGAGGTCGCGGCGGCCGGCAGGTAGTAGCCCTCGGTGTAGTCGCGGACCATGCGGCTGGCCAGCACGGCCGGGCCGAGCGAGGCCAGGTTGTGCTTGATCATCGCGATCCAGCCCGTTGGCAGCCCGTCCGGCCGGTCGTAGAACAGCGGCAGGACCTCGTGCTCGAGCAGGTCGTAGATGGCCGCGGCCTCCAGCTGGTCGCGGCGGTCGGGCTCGATGGTCGGGTCGTCGGCCGAGGGGATCGCCCAGCCGTTCTCGCCGTCGTACAGCTCATCCCACCAGCCGTCCCGGATCGACAGGTTGAGGCAGCCGTTCAGCGCCGCCTTCATTCCGCTGGTCCCGCACGCCTCGTAGGGGCGCAAGGGGTTGTTGAGC
>DATHIG010000544.1:0-2714 GCA_035490035.1 Actinomycetes bacterium | reverse complement strand
CTGGCCGGGGCAGCCGCCTCCCAGCTCCATCGGGGGACCGACCTCCAGATCATGTTCGGGGTCGGCGGCGAGCACGACCTGACCGAGCGGGAGCTTCCCCACCTGCGCGGCTGGCGGGGCAGCCGGCCGGTCCGGGTCGGCAACGGCGCCTGGACCCAGCGCCAGCTCGACGTCTACGGCGAGCTGCTCGGCGCCGCCCAGCGGCTGGTCGACCAGCTCGGCAGGCTCGACCCGGCCACCAGGAGCTTCCTGGTCGCGGCCGCCGACACGGCGGGCCAGCGCTGGACCGAGAAGGACCAGGGAATCTGGGAGATCCGTGGCCAGCCGCGCCACTTCCTGTACTCCAAGCTCATGTGCTGGGTCGCGCTGGACCGGGCGATCGCCCTGGCCGGCCATCTTGGGGCCAGGGACCGGGTCGAGGGCTGGACGGCCACCCGCGACCAGATCCGCTCCGCCATCCTGGAGCACGGCTGGAGCGAGGCCGCCGGCGCCTACACCCAGGCGTTCGGCGGTCAGGACCTGGACGCCAGCAACCTGATGCTGGCCATCACCGGGTTCCTGCCGGGCGACGACCCGCGCATGAAGGCCACCGTCGACGCCACCGCCGACCGGCTCACCGACGAGCGCGGGCTGGTCTACCGCTACCGGGCGGCCGACGGTCTTGAGGGGGAGGAGGGCACCTTTCTGCTCTGCACCTTCTGGCTGGCCCAGGCCCAGGCCCTGGCCGGCGAGGTCGAGCGGGCCAAGGCCACCTTCGAGCGGGCGATCGGCTACCTCAACGACGTCGGCCTGCTGGCCGAGGAGGTCGACGCCGACGGAGCCGAGATGATCGGCAACTATCCGCAGGCGTTCAGCCACATCGGCCTGGTCAACGCCGCCTGGGCGATCACCGAGGCCGAGCGGCGCCAGCTCGAGCCGCCCAGCGGGCCGTGGTCGTCACCGACGACCTCGAAGGCGTGACGGGGCCAGCCGACCGCCGCCGCTTCGACCGGCGCCTGGCCGCCCGCGGGGGATGCCAGGACCACCTGGAGCAGGTGCGGACGGTCTCCCGGCCGTGCGGCCGTTACAGGGCGGCGGCCTCCGTGCGACGCAGCAGCAGGGTGGTACCAAGGCAGGCGAGCGCGACCACCAGCACGGTGGTCGGGATCACCGCCGGGGAGCTCGCGTCCACCAGCTGGCCGATCACCGCCGGCAGCACCACCCCGCCGAGCTGGGCGGCCGCGAACACCATGGCCGTCGACCCTCGCGCGCCAGGCGCGGCCACGGCCAGCCAGGCCAGCACCGTTGGGAATACCGGCCCAAGCGCCAGGCCGGTCAGGGTGTAGGCGGCCGGCGCGAGCGGGGGGCTGTGGGCCAGGGCCAGCCCGGCCGCGGCCAGCAGCAGGGAACCGGCGACCAGCACCGGTGGGGCGAACCGCAGGGCCAGCGGGATGGCCAGCAGCCGGCCGGTGGTGATGGCCGCCCAGTAGCCGGCCGTCCAGCTGGCCGCCGCGGCCTCGCCGGCGCCGCCAGCCAGCAGACTGGTCGCCTCCCAGCCGCCGACGCCGCTCTCCACGCCCACGTACAGCAGACACACGGCCACGAACCCGCCGACCAGCCCCAGCGCCGGCCGGACCTGGTCCGGCGACCGCGGCGGTGTGGCGCTCCTTGGCAGGTCCCGCATGAGGGGGATGGCCGCGGCGGCCAGCAGGGCGCCGGCGAGGAATGGCACCCGGTACCCGCCGGTGGCGGCGGAGATGAGCGGCCCCAGGATCGCGCCGGCGCCGAAGCTGGCACCGAGCAGGTTCAGCATGGCCGCGGCGCGCTCGCCGAACCCCTCGGCGAACAACACGTTGATCTCGACCACCACCACCCCGTAGCCGACGCCGAGGCCGAACGCCGCCGCCAGCACCACCGGCCACGCCGGGGCGACGGCAATCCCGACGGCGCCGGCGGCCAGCAGGGCGGTGGCGGCCAGCAGCCAGGTGCGGGCGGCCAGCCGTCGTTCCAGCCCCCACCAGGCGATGCCGGCCATCGCCCCGGCGAAGTGGGCGCTGAGCGCCAGCGCCGAGCTCCCGCCGCCGACCCCGAAGGTCGCACGCAGCTGGGGGATGGCCGGCCCGTACAGCGACAGCAGCAACCCGACGGCGGCCGCCAGCAGCAGCACCCCGACCGTGCTCGACCTGCTCAACGACGACCCATCCGTGCCGCCCCTGAGCCCGCGCGCCGCCACCGGCGGCCAGGCAATCCCTGCAGCCCGATGCTTGACCGGTGTTCCAGGCAGGTCACGAGAAGTCCTGCGCGTCGCCCGGCGACCCCTTGCTGGTCCCAGCCTCCAGCTGCGTGCAGGACGTCTGAGCTGCTGCTCAGCGGGCAGGCTTCCTGGCCACCAGCAGCTCGGCGGATCCCGGCTGCAGCTCCGAGTGCTCGAAGGCGACGACCTCGGGCCGGAAGCCGACCTCGCTCAGCAGCCGCAGCCAGTCGGCACGCGAGAACAGCCCGGCGACGTGCCGGTCGTGCTCGACTCGGACCGTGCCGTCGCGGTCCCGGAGCAGGTAGGCGATGTCCATCACGTAGGTGGTGTCGGTCGGGTCGGGGTCCCAGGTCCATCCCAGCCAGCGTACGCCGCGCCCGTCGTCGTCCTCGCCGCCGTCCGCGGTGCCCGGCCGGAAGTTCTCGCGGACGTGGTCGGGCGCAAACAGGGCCGCACCGCCCGGCCGGCAGTGCACGAACGC